>JBLHKG010000469.1:0-3000 GCA_047619835.1 Alphaproteobacteria bacterium | reverse complement strand
GCGAAAATAAGCGACATGTTTGGTGAGCGGTTGCTGGTCGATATCGTCGGCTTGATTGGCAATTATGCCGCAACGGCGGTGTTGCTCTGTGCCTTCGATATGCATCTACACCCGGGCAAAAAGCCCCTTTTGCCATAATTTCAGGGATGACCGGGAGACGGAGTTTCCGTCTCCCGGTACCCTGTATCAGAGCCTTACGCGTATTTGCCGGTAAGCTGTGGGGTCTGTACCCCTTCGGCGCCGCTTTTGGCGTGCTGAAGCCGGGTGATGCGCGCCCAGGTGCGTTTGAGATCGTCCTTGATGTGGATGGTGAGGACGCCGAGCCCCTCGACTTCGAGCTCGATCTTGTCGCCATCCATGAACGGGTTGAGGCCCCGATGGTTGGTGCCGGTGGCCAGCACATCGCCGGGCTCCAGCGGGTGGATCGAGCTGACCCAGGCGATGCTTTTCTTGATGTTGTGCGCCATGTCATCGGTGTTGAAGTTCTGCTGGACGATGCCGTTGTTCTTGAGCACTACCTGCAGCTTCTGCGGATTGGCGATCTCATCCTTGGTAACGAGATAGGGGCCCATCGGCGCGAAGGTCTCGCGCGACTTCATCTGATAGAATGTGTTGCCGGCAGGCGGCAGGCCGCGCGCCGAACCGTCGATAAAGTTGGTATAGCCAAACACGTAATCCATCGCATCGGCTTCAGAGACGTTGTTGGCATGCTTGCCGATCACCAGCGCGATTTCGGCTTCACCTTCGAAGATAGTTCCGGGCACGTCGGGCAGGACCATCGTGTCGCCGTTGCCGATGACGCAGTTGGGCGATTTCATGAAGGCGTTGATCGGCGCCGGCTCGCTGCGCGTGCCGTCTTCCATGTAATTGACCGCCATGCAGTCGATATTGCCGGGTTTGGGCAGCGGTGAGCGAATTCGGACACTGCTGACCGGCACGCCTTCGCCGGCGGCAACTGCCGCTTCAATCCGGCTACGATAGGTCTCGAAGTTTTCGATCAGCCCGTTGATCCGGTTATGCGCGCCGGTATGGGGAACTTCATTGGCGATGTCGGAAATGTCGACAACATTGTCGCCCTTGAGCACGCCCAGCTTGAAATCGTCAAAATGCAGCAGTTTCATCAGTTTCTCCTTCGGAAAATTCTGTTGTTGGATTGCGGTGGTCGCAGAGTACCCGGAGCGGGCCTGCTTCATCAACTGGACAGCGCACGAATTCGGGAGGAGAATCATTTTTCAAGCGAGGATGGCTCATGTTTTCTGCCTCTGCCACCTGAACGCCACACCGAAAACAGGGCCCCCTGCAATGGCCGAATACCGTACACCGCCGGAAACCATGAAGGAGGAGCTCGAAGGCCTGTACGGCAAGCTCGATCCGCTCTATCTCGATCCCGGTTTCCGGGTCACCGATGTCTCGATCTGGAAAGAGCCTAAAAAGGCGCTGGAGCCGGCGCAGTGGAAATGGTCGGAAGGCCGGGCGGCGCTGGCAGAGGTCGCCCGCGTGGTCGGTCCCGAACACGCCGAGCGGCGCAATCTGATCATGCGCAATCCCGCTGAGGGGCATAAATACGGCACGCTGCGCACCATGATCAGCGCCTATCAGCTGATGCTGCCGGGTGAGTTCGCCCGGTCCCACTGGCATTCACCGCATGCGTTGCGGGTGATCCTCGAAGGCGGCGGCAGCTACACCGTGGTCAATGGCGTGCGCATCAACATGCACCCGGGCGACGTGGTGTTGACGCCGGGGAGCGACTGGCACTGGCATGGCGTCGAGGGCGACGAAGCCTGCATGTGGCTCGATATTCTCGACCGGCCCCTGACCATTATGCTCGAACCGTTGTTTCAGGATTATCACCCGGACGGGCACGAGCCGATGCGCAATGTCGATGAACAATCGCCGCTGGTGTTCCCCTGGGCTGAAAGTCTGAACCTGCTGGAGACGGCAATGCCTGAAGCTGACGGGTGTTTTGGTGCGCGTGTCGAGCTCGGCGCCAGCAAACCGGCGCTCCCCACCCTGGCTCTCCACATGCAGCGCCTGACCAAGGGACAGAAGACCACGCGCTATCGCAGCTCAGCGAATTTTCTCTACCTCGTGCTGGAGGGCGAAGGCCGTTCGGTGATCGACGGCAAGGCATTCGACTGGGAGCGCGGCGATGTGGTCGTCGTCCCGTGCTGGCGACCGGTCGAGCATGAGGCGAGCTCGGACGCGATCCTGTTTTCCGCCACCGACGAGCCGGTCCAGCGGTTTTGCGGCTATCTACGCGAGGAACGCGGCTAACAGGAACAAGAGATCCTTCGAGACGCCGTCTTCGACGGCTCCTCAGGATGAGGTCTATGTGATGTCAGCAACATATCCTCATGCTGAGAAGGCCTAAAGGGCCGTCTCGAAACATCGGCAGCCGCTATGCCCACAAGCGTTCGCTGGCGAGCCGGGCACCTTCCGCCATCGCCGCGAATTTCGCCCAGACGATGGTTGGGTGAACTTCCGGCTCGGCCATTGCCTGCGTGCCAAAGCCGCAATCGCCGCCGGCCATAACGTTTTCGCGCCCGACGACGCTCGCGTAGCGCATGATGCGGTCGGCAACCAGTTCGGGATGTTCGACCAGAACAGCGGAATGCGTAATGACACCAGGGATGAGAACCTTGCCTTCGGGCAGCTTGAGGTCTTCCCACAGGCGCCATTCATGTTCGTGGCGCTGGTTGGCGGCCTCGAAGGAATAGGCCCCGGCATTTATCTTGAGGACGATGTCCATGTAGTCCTTCATCTCCATGTCCCAGACACGGGGCCCCATATTGATGCCGTAGCAGGTGTGATAGCGCACGTTGTCGAGGGGAATGCCCTTGAGCGAGTGATTGATCGCCTCGACCTGTTTCTCAGCCCATTTCCGGCAATCGTCGACCGATAGCTGCGGGTTTTTGACGTAGTAATTGATCAGGCGCGGGTCATCGATCTGCAGCGTGAATCCGGCATCGACGATGGCGCGATATTCGACATTGAGCGCAT
>JBLHKG010000468.1:0-3001 GCA_047619835.1 Alphaproteobacteria bacterium | reverse complement strand
TACCGTGGGTCGGGACGGCCTGAAGCGACCTTCGTCAATGAACGGCTGCTGGAGAACGGCGCCCGCGAGATGGGGATCGATGTGGTCGAGATTCGGAAACGCAATCTGATTCCCGCTGAACGCTTTCCTTATCAAAGCGCGGGCGGGCGTATTTACGATTCCGGCGATCCGCCGGCTTTGTTCGAGAAATTACTGGCCATTGCTGATTACGAGGGCTTCCGCGCAGAACAGAAGCAGCTGCGTGCCGAAGGCATCCTGATGGGAATCGGCATCGGCTGTTTTCTCGATAAGTCCGGAACCGGCAACAGCGCGAATCTGGCGAGCCGAGGGGGATTGCACGGGGGCTATGAAAGCGCGGCGGTGCGCGTCCACAGTGACGGTAAGGTGACGATATTTTCCGGTAGCCACAGCCATGGCCAGGGGCATCACACCGCCTTTGTTCAGCTGGCGGCGGATGCGCTCAAACTGCCGATGGACGATATCGAGCTGGTGCAGGGCGACACCGACCGGGTTCCGTTCGGCAATGGCACCTGGGGATCACGCTCCGCTTCGGTCGGCGGCGTCGCCATCGTCATGGCGGCAGAACGTGTTCTGGGTAAGGCCCGTAAATTTGCCGCGCATCTTCTGGAATGTGCCGAGGAAGATCTCGATTACGAAGACGGTGTTTTTAAAGTGCGTGGGACTGACCGCGTGGTGTCCTTCGCCGAGATCGCCGACATTGCCTATCACGGCGCTGGCCTGCCGGCAGACCGGTCGCTGTCGCCGGGGCTGGAGGAGACGGTGTTTTATGACCCGATCGACACCAACGATCCGCAGGCAATGCATCTTGTCGTGGTGATCGTCGATGCCGAAACCGGAAAAGTCCGGGTGAGGGATTATTTCACCGCCGACGATTGTGGGCGTATCATCAACCCGATGATCGTCGAAGGCCAGGTGCATGGCGGCCTCGCCCAGGGCATCGGTCAGGCAATGCTGGAGCATGTCGTATATGAGGACGGCCCCGAGGGTGGCCAGCTCATTTCCGGCTCGTTCGTCGATTACGCGATGCCGCGCGCCGACGACATGCCGGAAAACCTGAGTCTGGTGTTTCAGGAGATCCCCTGTCCGAGCAATATTCTTGGCGTGAAAGGCGGCAGCGAGACCGGCACCATTGGCCCGCCGGCGGTGATTGGCAACGCCGTGGTCGACGCGCTGTGGCATCTTGGCATCCGCCATGTTGAGCTGCCAATTAATGGACAATCGGTATGGCGGGCCCTGAAGGCCGCCGGAAACTAGAGGAGAAATTTCATGCCCGTAGACCGCAAGACCGCCCTGAATGCCGACGCTGTCGCCCAGCCACTCAAACCTTACTATTCGAACGCTGTCCGCTCATCGGCCGGTCCGCTGCTGTGGATTTCGGGGCAGGTTGCTCTCGACCGGGATGGCAAGCTGGTAGGGGAAGGTGATCTCCGCGCGCAGGCCGAGCAGGTTCTGACAAACATCAAGGCGATCCTGAACGATGCTGACGCCGACATGGAAGACATCGTCAAGGTCACCGTCTATGTGACCGATATTCGGGCCTTCAACGATATTGCCGATATTCGCGCGCGATATTTCCCGAAAGATGGGCCATCGAGTGTGATTTGCGAGGTTTCGGCACTGGCCTGGCCTGAATTCATGATTGAAATCGAAGCTGTGGCAGTCGTCCCGTGATCAAAGCTGAGTTGCTGTCAGCGCTTGCACCGTCCTGCATGGTCGATTTCCCGACGGACGGGGACGAAACCCGCAAGCATCTGTTTCTGTCGAACCAGTGCCGCCGGCAGCTGATCAGCCTGTATCGGGATTAAACGGCAGCTTTAAGCTCCCGCCGTCTCCTAGCCGATTTTCAGCGTATATTTATAGATGTCGTCATACATCAGATGCTGGACGTCGAGCATCATCTTGGCCGTCTTGAGGACAAGCTGACGGTCGGCCTCGGTCGTGGCGTATTGATCGAGCAGCTTGACGCCGACATCGGAATGCTCGCTATCGGCTGAATCATGAATAACCCAATAGGCTACGGCTTCATCGCTGAGCCCGAATTTTTCCTGCAGCCTGCGGGCGATCTGGATATATAGACCGGGGATGGCGGCCTCGCCGGCCAGCATGTGCGCGGAAACGCCCTCCAGAAACGTCTTCTTGCAGATCGCGGTAAACCAGGCCTGAAAGGCTGCGACGCCGGGGCAGTAAGGTGGATCGTACATTTCCTCTGGTGCAAGATCGAGTCCCTTGGCGAAGTTGAGATAGAGCCGGTGATGCGACACGCCGTCGGACATCAACCGTCCGGTCGCTTCCTCATAGGCGACTTCGGCAATCATCTCGCGCCACGCCGGATCGGGGCAGTTTACATAGAGATTGCCGTGGAAATTATGGTTATGCAGCGGGATGCCGCCATGCTGCTTGCAAAGATAGCGCGTCTGCTCAAGGTTCCAGGCCCCTTCGACCATGCCGGTCCATAGCGGATGTCCGTACATTGGCTGTACTTTGTGCATGTTGGCGATGCTGTCGAGGACATCCTGATTGGTAAGCGGCATTCTTGTTTCCATTTTGTAGTGTTTTAATCGGGTTATTGCCTGAATTATGGAAGACTCCGAATGGGTTGTCCAGCCCGAGCCGGGATAGTTACAAAGGATTTGACATGGCGATTTATGCGAGCGGCGGGTGTCTGTGCGGCGCTGTGCGGTATGATTGTGACGAGCCGCCGATCATGCAGGGCGCGTGTCATTGCCGCGACTGCCAGCGCCAGACCGGCAGCGCCTTTGCAACGATTGTGATCTTCAGGAAATCGACCATGGAGATTTCGGGGACCGGTTACACCGTGTTTGCCCATAAAGGGGCAAGCGGGCAGGAGGTGCGTCGCGGATTCTGCAATAAATGCGGATCATCGGTCCTTGCCGAATATGACGTGACGCCTGATTTTGCAGTCGTGATGGCAGGGACGCTTGACGAGCCGTCGCTGATCAAGCCAACGTGGAATATCTAT
>JBLHKG010000467.1:0-3004 GCA_047619835.1 Alphaproteobacteria bacterium | reverse complement strand
GCAAATTGCGATATTGCCGTTCCAGCGGATTGCCTTTCGACAATGCCCGGCCACCAGCTGCGTTGAATATTCTGGTACCTGCTTTGAGCGCCAGCTTTGCCGCAAACGACACGTTGCGCCGCGCAGTGGTCAGATCGAAATCGGTCAGCGTGTCGCCAGCCTCCAACGTTCTCATGGCGCGGCTCACGGTACCAAAATACAGCGCCTCCGCAGCGTCGATCTCCGCCGAAGAGCGTGCGGCAATCATATGGGTTCCCGGATCGTCGGCGACGGCATTGCCCCGCGATTTACGGGGCGCCGTATAGAGCAGCCATTCCTGCAGCACGCCTTGCGCGGCGCCAACTGTTAACGCGGCAAACCCGGTGGATGTCACGCCGCCACGCGGCGTACGGTAAACTGGCGCCGTATTAATTAGGGTACCCGGCCCCTGCCCGACACGCGCCTTCGCGCCATCCAGCAGACGATATTCCGGCACGAAGGCATCTTCGACCACAAAGCTCTTGGATCCCGTCCCTTCGAGCCCCATCGTGTTCCAGTCATCGAGGATCGTGGCGTTTGATCGTTCCACCAGAAAGAAGTGGGGACCGTCGCGTTCTTCACCTTCCACAATATAGCCACCGCAGATCAGCCAGTCGGCATAATCAACCCCACTGGAAAACCCGTGTTTTCCGGAAAAGCGAAACCCGCCGGAAACCCGCGTCGCCCGGCCAACCGGGTCGAAGGCCGCGCAAATGATCGCCTGCGGATTATCATGCCAGACTTCGTCCTGCGCTTCTTCCGGGAACGTCGCGACCATTTGTGCGTGGTCAGCCATGATGCGCTGGATCCAGGCCTGCGAACAATCGGCAGCGGCAAGGATCTGGCTGATTTCGCACAACACGTCCCAGCCCATTTCATTGCCGCCATACCGCCTTGGCTGAGCCATGCGTAAAAGCCCAAGGCGATGATAATCCGCCATCGTCTCCGGTGGCACGCGCCCCAAACGCTGGGCCTGCTCTGCGCGCTCCCGAAGAACCGGAACCAGAGTCCGCGCCCGCGCAATCATATCGGCTGGCGTGAGCTGTTCGCCGCTATTCTGAAGGGGCTCGATGGTGGCATCCTGCATGGGCACTGTCCGAATGGTTATGCTGGGACGGTATTATAAGATGCCCTGGCAGCGCTACCCTCCCCAACCGGAACAGGCTCGCGTGACAATATTAAACGGCAGCTGTAACGTTCCCGCCATAGGAATCCCTCATTTAATTTTGACGCGGAGGACAGGTTGGATTTAGGTCTCAAGGGCCGCTCGGTCCTGATAACCGGCGGCTCGCAGGGCATCGGCTTCGCGGTCGCGCAGACCCTTGCCGCCGAAGGTTGCAGCCGGATCCATCTGGTCGCCCGTACCGCTGGCGATCTGGAAAAATGTGCCGCCAGCCTTGTCGCCGATTATGGCGTTGAGGTCATCACCCATGCGCTCGATCTCAGTGACAGCGAGAACATTATCCGGCTGGGCCGCGACTGCGCCGATGTCGACATTTTGGTGAATAATTCCGGTTCGGTACCGCGCGGCGACCTGCTGGAGCTCGATGAGGAGACCTGGCGCAAGGCGTGGGATCTCAAGGTGTTCGGCTATATCAATCTGGCGCGCGAAATTTATCGCGCCATGCGCGACCGCAAGGGCGGTGTCATCATGAATATCGTCGGCAATTCCGGCCTGCGACCGAATGCCGATTATATCGCAACGGGAGGGGCCAATGCGGCGCTGATTCACTTTACCGAATCCCTCGGCGGCAACAGCTGGCGCGACGGCATCCGCGTGGTCGGCATCAATCCCGGGCCGGTCACCACCGAACGTTTCCTGAGCGGCGCGCGCTACCGGGCAACGAAACATTTCGGCGATGAATCGCGTTGGCCCGAATTGCTCACCGGGCTACCGCACGGCCGACCAGCCGAGGCAGAAGAAGTCGCCTCAACCGTCGCCTTTCTGGTCTCGGATCGAGCAGCTTATATCAGCGGCGCGATGATCCGGGTCGATTGCGGCCATGGCGTCCGCCCGCCGCAATACTGATCGCAGCATGAGTTTTTTGAGGACAAGGTTTCGGTTCCTCCACGACGCGATTTAATAGTAATATTTTCGGCATGTGTTAGCTCACCCGGGAACAGGGTTAACCGGCAGGTAAAAGTGGGAGAATAAAATGGACGGAGCAATCAGCAACGAAGCCTATCGCACGCTTACGGTGACGCGCTGCAACCCGCATATCGGCGCGGAAATCGGCAATATCGATCTCACGCGGCCCTTGAGCGATCTGGAGCTCTCCGAGTTGAAACGGGCGTTTACCGAAAATCTCGTGCTGTTCTTCCGTGACCAGAAGATCAGCTTCGAGGATCACGTGCGGCTGGGCGAATATTTCGGCCCCCTTGGCCAGCATGCCGGCAAGAAAACCCATAGCAAGGAATCCGAAGACACACGGGTGCGGAAGTTTCATTTCGACGAAAATTCCCACGGCGAGATTTCCGGCAATGCCTGGCACACCGATCAGTCCTGCGCTCCGGTCCCGCCGCTTGGCAGCATCCTCTATATGCACACCATTCCGCCCAATAGCGGCGGCGATACGATCTTCGTGAGCCTCTATGCCGCGTATGACGCGCTGTCCGACCGTATGAAAACCTACCTGGAGGGCCTTACTGCGCTGCATGACGGGGTACGTATTTTTGGCGATGGAACGCCGCGCTCTGAGCATCCGATCGTCATCCGCCACCCGGAAAGCGGCAAGAAAGCGCTTTATATGAGCAGTTCAGCGGTGCGCTGGCTCAACGGTCTGCCACGCGGCGAAGGCAAAGGCATCGCCAAGTTTTTGAAAGAGCATTGCCGGTCGCCGGAATTCTTTCATCGTTTCCAGTGGGAACCACATTCCATCGCATTCTGGGATAATCGCTGCTGCAACCATTATGCCATCAACGATTACCTGCCAGATGTCCGTTCCGGCTACCGCGTCCAGATCGAAGGGCACGTCCCGCCGGTCGC
>JBLHKG010000466.1:0-3016 GCA_047619835.1 Alphaproteobacteria bacterium | reverse complement strand
GGATGAAGCCAGTCGACATTCAGCCCGCCCGGCCCGTCGCTGCGCACCGGTCCAATACAGACAAAGCGCACATTTGCCGCGCGAATCTTTTCGATCCAGGCAATCGACGGATGATCGCCGGTCCCGCCCGGATTGACCTGCAAATTCTTTAGCGGCAGCCCGCCAAACCCGACAAACAGCTCGCAGGATTCCGCGATACTGGCCCATTCGGTCACGGGGCCGCTGACCAGCCGGCTGTCGCCGGCCACATGCGGCACCATCGTGCTGCCGGCATGCGACGAATAGGTACCCTCATGGACCACGGCGCCGCCGATCTGGTTCATGAAGCGTTGCAGCAGGGATTTTCCGTGATGAATGCGCCCGGCACTGGCCCAGCCATAGGAGCCGGCATAGATCGCCTCATTGCCGAAATTGTCGCGCACCCGCCGGATTTCGTCCGCCACCAGATCGAGCGCGGTCTGCCAATCGACTGGCACGAATTCTTCGCGGCCGCGACCGGTGGTGTCGCTGTGGTGGGTTTTTTCAAGAAAGCTGCGGCGGACATAGGGCCGGTCGACGCGGAGGTCCGAATGTGTCGCCTCGGGGATCGATTGGAGCAGCGGCGACGGATGCGCGTCCTCGCCAAACGGCCTGATGTCAGTGACACGACCGTCTTCGACAAAGGCCTCGAAGGCGCCCCAATGGGCCGCGTTCTGGACCCAGCGACCGGTGGTGTTATTATCCATTATTTTAGATCCTCAATGGCGCGTGTCTGATTCCTTGCAGGGTGGATCATAACCCGGCGTTCCGAAAGAGAATATAAGCACCTAAAATCGAGCGGCCTTCCCCCGAGAGAAAACACTTGAAAGCGATTACATGAAAGCAATTTTGGTGCGCAGCCATGGTGGACCTGATGTTCTGGAATATGTCGATGTTCCGCTGCCGGAGCCTTTGGTCGGGCAGGTGAGGGTCGCGCTTCGGGCGATTGGCATCAACCGGCGGGATGCTTTCATCCGTGCGGGGAGCTATAAGCGCGATCTGCCGCTTATTCCGGGGATCGAGGGCGCCGGAATCGTGGATGCCGTCGGGCCGGGCGTGTCAGGCTGGAATATCGGCGAGCGGGTTGTGTATTACGTCCCCGACCGGCTTGGGGCTTACGCCGAATATCAGGTTGTTCCTGTGGAGAGGCTGGTCAGGCTACCTGACCAGCTGTCGTTTCAGGACGCGGCGGCGATTTTTGATCATGGTCTTACCGCGCATTATTTGAGCACCACGACTTTTCCGTTGCACAAAGGCCATCGCGTATTGGTTCATGCTGCGGCCGGCGGCGTCGGCTCGCTGCTGCTGCAATTCGCCAAGCGGCTCGGGGCCACAGTTTACGGTACTGTATCGACGCCACAGAAAGCGGATTTGATAAAATCATTGGGCGCTGACGAAGCCATCCTCTATCGCGATTCGGACTTCGTCGATGCCGTACTGAAACTGACCGATGGTCAGGGCGTCGATGCGGTGTATGATTCCGTCGGCAAGGATACCTTCGCGGGCAGTATCCGTTGCCTGACGAAGCGCGGAATGTTGATACTTTACGGCCAGACCAGCGGTCCCGTAGAGGCAATCAACCCCGCCGAACTGGCCGATCAAGGCTCGGTTTTCTTTACCCGCCCGCATCTTATGGATCATATCGATACGCCGGAGGAGCTGGACCGGCGCAGTCAGGATATATTCTCCTGGTGCTTGCGCGGCGAGGTGAAAGCCAATGTTAGTCAGGTCTATCCATTATCGGCTGTGGCCGATGCGCATCGCCAGCTTGACGATCGCTCCCGGTCGGGCAAAATTCTGTTGGTCCCCTGAACTTCTTTTCACCAGAATTTAACGAAAATTAACTCTTCAGCGGTCAAATGTCTGATGACGCGCGGCGTCGATCTGCGCGCGAGATTTTTATGTGGGGAGCCGCCCGGTCCAGCAGTGGATTTCGCTGATCCGGGCAGAAATTACCGGCATGCTGAACGAATCGCGTTATGTCCTCGATAACATCAATGTGTTCATCATTGATGACAATCGGCATATGCGGGGACTGGTAAAGTCGATCCTGCATGCGCTGGGCGTAAAGGAAATAGGCGAAGCCGGCGATGCTGCGGATGCGTTTACCGAATTGCAGCATTTCACCGCCGACATCATTATTGTCGACTGGTATATGGAACCGCTCGACGGGCTCGATTTTGTGCGTCTTATGCGAACGGCCAAGGACAGCCCGAACCCCTATATCCCCATCATTATGCTAACCGGTTACACCGAATACCGGCGGGTGGCGGAGGCGCGGGATGCGGGGATCAACGAGTTCCTGGCCAAGCCGATCTCCCCCCGCGACCTCTATTTGCGTATTGCGTCGATCATCGACCATCCGCGCCCCTTCGTTCGGGCCAGGGGGTATTTTGGTCCGGATCGTCGTCGCTATAATGTGGGTGTGCCCCGCGGTCTTCGTGAACGCCGAAAAAAAGAGCTGGAGAAGGCTGATGAGATGGTCGGGTAACGCCTCAATCCAGCTCGAACACGAGGTCTTTCAGGACCTGTCGGTTGGGTGGCGGGGCGACACTCATGCCATCCTCTGCCACGCACATGCAGGCCAGCCGCCGCTTGCCGTCGATCATCATGGAGCATAGCCCGCAGACGCCGCGGCGGCAGTCGCAATTGCGAAAGGACAGCGTACCGTCGAGCGTGCGGTGGATACGGCGGATCGCCTGAAGTACCGAAATCGTGCCGTCGACGGGTAAATCATAGTCCTGCTCGCGCGGGCTTTCGTCACTCGATGGCGTAAAGCGGCTGATAGTGATCCGTATAGTCGCCATCTCAGGCAACTTCCGCCATATCGGGCGCGATCGGCACCCCTTCAAAGACCGTGTCGTTTCGGTCCCGTCGAATCCGGATGTTGCGCAGCCATGCCGCATCGTCGGGTTCGGGGTAATCCTCGCGGAAATGCGCGCCGCGGCTCTCTGTCCGCCGTTGGGCCGCTGACGCGATCAGCCCGGCCAATGGCGCC
>JBLHKG010000465.1:0-3020 GCA_047619835.1 Alphaproteobacteria bacterium | reverse complement strand
CCATGTCTGACAAACTCATCGTCCATGATCCGCGCGGCTATCCGCCGAAAGTCACCGGCAAGCGGCTGGCGACACGGCTCGACAGTCTTGAGAACAAGACGGTCTATCTGGTCGATTGCCTGTTCGATAATTCCGGCGTGTTCATGGATGAGCTGGGTAAATGGTTCGCCGAACATCTGCCGAGCGTTAAAACGCCGCTGATCAAACCCTATGACAGCTGGGTGGACGATCCCGACATGCGGGCGGAAGTCGTCGCCAAGGGCGATGCCGCCATCCTCGGGGTGGGTTTATGAAGCACCTGTAGCCCGACGGTCGTCGGGCTTGGCCTAGCACTTGAAGAAGCCGGGATTCCCTCGGTCGCCGTTCATACCGATGTCTTCGCCCGGCTGTGCCGGTCGGTGGCGCTGGCCAATGGCATGCCGACGGCGCGCCAGGCCTATGTGCCGCAGCCGCTGGTCGACCGCTCGGCCGCCGATCTGCGCGGCTATATTGAAGGCAAAGATCCGGTCAGCAACCGGCCTTTCATGCAGGAGATCCTTGAAGGGCTCTCATCCCCGCTGACACGGGAGGACGAAACCGGCGTGTCGTTCGAGCGCTCCAACCCAAGGCTGCTGGCGCCGGACAGTGAGGATAATCTCCAGCAGCTGTTTATCGACAATTGCTGGACCGATTTCATGCCGGTGACGCTGCCGACCGTCGAGCGGGTCGACCGGATGCTGACCGGCACCAGCCATGCGCCCGACGAGATCGTCGGCCAGCTGCGCCCCACCGAGTTCCGCGAATTCTGGGAATTCGATGTCGAGAAGGTGGCGGTCAATGCGGTGATGGCGGGTTGCCGGCCGGAATATCTGCCGGTGTTGCTGGCGATGGCGTCCTCCGGGGTGACCGCGCGCTCCTCCAGCACGACGTCTTTTGCCGGCCTGGCCGTGATCAACGGACCAATTCGCAACGAGATCGGCATGAATAGCGGGATCGGCGTGCTCGGTCCGTGGAATCATGCCAACGTCACCATCGGTCGGGCGTGGAATCTGCTGTGCATGAATCTGCAGGGCGGCTCGGTGCCGGGTGATACCTATATGGGCTCGCTGGGCAATCTCAACTCGTTCAGCGCAACCTTCCCCGAGAACGAGGAGCGCAGCCCGTGGGAGCCGTTGCATACGCGCTTCGGATTCAGCGCTGAGGAAAGCGCCGTCACGGTGTTTCGCGGCGGGCGCTATACCTCGTCCGGCTTTGGCCCGCGTGAGGAATGGCAGCGCAAGATGAAACGCGTGTTTGCCGCCAGCGAGGCGCGCGAGTCGCCGCTCTGGATCATGGATCCGATCGTCGCCCGCGGGTTTGTCGAGAAGGGCTTCGACACCAAGGAAAAGCTGATCAAATGGTGCGCCGACAATGCCGAGCTGCCGGCCCGCGATTACTGGAACGAACAATGGGTCCAGACCCGCATCAAACCGCTGGCGGCCGCCGGGGTCGAGCCCTACGCCACCATTTTCAAGGCGGCGCCCGACGACCTGGTGAAGATGTACCAGGAAGGCGAGATCAATATCGTGGTGGCCGGCGGCGAGACGCAGGGCGCGTGGCGCATCCTCGAAGGCCGCCGCGCCAAGGATTGCACGATCTCAATTGATAAATGGCGGTGAGGGGCGGCGGTCGGCAATCATGGCCGTCCGTTTTCGCTCAGTGCATACCATGTTGCCCGGGCTTTCCCCCGCCGGACGAGTCTTCCTGCCTCGACCAGTGACCTCAGGCGCAGTTTGAGGGTATTCCGGTTTGCGCCGGTGAACTCCGTGATCTGGGCGATTGTGAGTCGTGGTCGTTCCTGAAACAGGCTCAGAATTTTCAGAGAGAGTTCCGGCAATTCGTCGTCGTCTGGCGGCTCGCTCTTTTCCCGATCAAGCCGTTGTACGAGGTTATCCTTCTGCTTTTTCAGGCAGCGCAGGAAAAAGCCAATCCATGGGTCCCAATCCGGCGTGTCGTCCTTAAACGATGTCTGGGTTCGGCGCAGCGCCTGATAATAGAACTCTTTGTTTTCCTCGATGACGCTTTCAAGCGAGGCATAGGGGACGTAACCGTATCCCGCCCGCAAGAGGAGCAAATTCGTCAAAATGCGCGACAGGCGTCCATTGCCGTCCTGGAAAGGATGAATGGCGAGAAGCCTTACAATAAAAATGCCGACGATCAGGAGGGGATGAAATGCATCCTCATCGATGGCTTTTCGCGCCCACGCAACCAGATCTGCCATTTCGCGGGGAGTTGCAAAGGGAGTCGTTGTCTCGAACACGATTCCGATTTCCTGTCCGTCGGCATCGAATGCCACGACATTATTAGGCAGTTTCTTATAGTCGCCTCTATGGCGTTCATCCTTGTTACTATGGCGGAGCAGGATGTTATGAAGCTGGAGAATGTGGTTTTCCGTGAGACCAAGGTCGGCGTAGGCCTCGAAAACGAAATCCATGGCTTCTGCATAGCCGGCAACCTCCTGCTCGTCTCTCGTCTCAAAGCGCGTGTGCTTCAGATTGGCGAGAAGCGTTTCAACTTGGGCATCTGTTAATTTTGCCCCCTCGATGCGGGTCGACGAACCGACGCTTTCGATAGTGGCGATACGGCGGAGAGCGTTAAGGCGGTGCGGTGTGAGTGCCTGGAAGGCATCCCAGCGCCCTTTGAACTCATCTATTTCTGCGATGAGTTTGACAACATCCGGGGACAACGACGTTGGTGGCTGCATTACGGCCAGCTATATTGGATATCCGATATCATACCCGATTATACCCAATAATATCCAATTTTCCTATTTTAATTCCCGGCGAGACTTGCCTCTGCGGTTACGGCGAGCTCACCCGCGTAATCGGTGGCCCATAGTTGGACCCTGTCGCCATCCGGCGCGCCAAAGATGTTATAGGGGCCGAGATCGAACACCGGTTTCTCGGAATTGTAGCTGAAACTGGCCAGCGGAGTATCCGGCGCTTCCGCCCGGCACATTTCCATCATCAGGAACGACACCAGCGTGACCGGCACCACGAGGC
>JBLHKG010000464.1:0-3034 GCA_047619835.1 Alphaproteobacteria bacterium | reverse complement strand
GGACTTGCCAATTACGTCAAACCGACCGGACGCGGACCGTTTGAGACCGGGCTGGTACGCATCGGCACGTCCGGCAAGGTGATGGTCTATACCGGCGGCGTCGCGATGGGGCAGGGGTTTCATACCGCGATGTCGCAAATCGTCGCCCAGCAGCTCGGCATTCGGCCGGAGGATGTGACCGTGACGGCGGGCGACACGGACGGGGTGCCGATGGGGATTGGCGGGTTTGCCAGCCGGCTGACGGTCTGCGCCGGCTCATCGGTACATCTTGCCTCCGTCAAGCTGCGCGAAAAAATCTTCGCCATCGCCGCCCATCTGCTTGAAGCGTCGGCGGAAGATCTTGAGCTGATCGACGGCAAGGTGTTTATCAAGGGCGTGCCGGGAATAGAGGTCTCGTTCAGCCAGATTGCCCATGCGGTGGCGGGAACGCCCGGCTATGCGCTGCCCGAGGGTATGACGCCGGGGCTTGAGGCCGAAGCGAGCTTCCAGCCGGAAAACGTGACCTACGCCAACGGCGCCCACGCAGCGGAGGTCGAAATCGATCCTGACACCGGTGGAATCCGGATTCTGCGCTATGTCGTGGTGCATGACAGCGGGCGAATGATCAACCCGATGATCGTCGACGGGCAGGTCCATGGCGGTGTGACCAACGGGCTCGGCAACGCGCTGTTCGAGCAGATGGTGTACGATGACGATGTCCAGCCGCTCTCCACCAACCTCGCCGAATATCTCGCGCCCAGTGCGCCGGACGTGCCCAAATATGAAATCATCCATCACGTCTCGCCGACCAGCCGCAACCCCATCGGGGTCAAGGGCGTCGGCGAATGCGGCGTGATGTCGGCGGCGCCCTCCATCCTGTCGGCGATTGAAGATGCGCTGCGGGAGTTCGACGTGACGCTGGATTCCTATCCGGTGACGCCGATGATGCTGGTCGAAAAAATCCACAAGACTGAATCCCACGAACGCTGAATTAAGGAGAACCACATGCCGCGCGTCGCGCCGATAGACATGAACACACTGACCGAGGAACAGAAGGCGGTTGCCGCCAAAATCGTTTCCGGTCCGCGCGGCGAAGTACGGGGTCCGTTCCGTGTGCTGATGCACAGCCCGAAGCTCGCCGATTGCGTCCAGGCGACCGGCGCCTATGTCCGCTATTCCGCTGCGGTTCCGTGGAAGCTGCGCGAGCTCGCCATCCTGATGACGGCGCGCCACTGGAACGCAGCCTATGAATGGTATGCCCACGAGAAAGAAGCGCAGCGGGCGGAGCTTGATCAGGGCATTATCGATGCGGTGCGCAACCGCGAAACGCCGAAATTCACGGACGATTCTGAGCAGGAAATCTGGCAGTTCTGTAAGGAGCTGTATGGCAACACCCGTGTTAGCGCCGAGACCTATCAAAAGATTGTCGACCGCCACGGTGAACAGGGGGCGATTGATCTTGCCGGCCTCGTCGGCCATTACAATCTGATCGCCATCACGCTGAATATTTTTGAGGTTGAGGTGCCGGCAGACGCAATTCCGCTGCCGGAATAGGGGCGCTCGGGTCGTCTGTTTGATGCGGCGAAGTGTGGTTATTTAATGTGTCCATTGAGGTCGCGAAAAACGTTAGACCGTCCATGATTTTTTCGCGGGTCGCCCGGTTAAACGATTGCGATTTTAATTACCTCGGCATGACCTCATAATGCGCAGTCTTCCCGCAACGAGTTCGCCGAGGAACCATGCCTAAATCCAACAGCTATCGACCCGGCCGTCATTTTCTTCAGATACCTGGTCCGTCCAATGTTCCCGAGCGGGTTCTGCGGGCCATCGACCGGGCGATCATCGATCACCGCGGACCCGAGTTCGCCGATATGGCACGTAGCATACTGGCCAGGCTCCGTCCCGTCTTCGGCACCGAAAACCCGGTAGTGATTTTTCCGTCATCGGGTACCGGGGCCTGGGAAGCGGCGCTGGTTAATACGCTGTCGCCGGGCGACAGGGTGCTGATGTTCGAGACCGGGCATTTTGCTGCGCTGTGGTCGCGCCTTGCCGGAAATATCGGGCTCGACGTTGACTGGGTAACCGGCGACTGGCGGCGCGGCGTCGATCCCGCAATGGTCGAGGAAAAGCTCGCCGCGGATAAGGACGGCGCCATCAAGGCGGTCATGGCGGTTCACAATGAAACCTCGACCGGCGCCACGAGCGATATTGCCGCAATCCGGGCCGCCATCGATCGTGCCGGACATCCGGCGCTGTTGATGGTGGATACGATATCCTCGCTCGCCTCGATGGATTACCGCCATGATGAATGGGGCGTCGATGTCGCAGTGGGCGGATCGCAAAAGGGGTTGATGCTGCCGCCGGGCCTTGGGTTTAACGCGATCAGCGACAAAGCCATCGCCGCGATGGCGAGCGCGAAACTGGCGCGATCCTATTGGGACTGGCGACCGCAGCTCGACGGCATCGCCGGCGGGGCATTTCCCTACACGCCGGCAACCAATTTGTTATATGGGCTTGAAGAAGCCCTGACCATGTTCGACGAGGAGGGGCTGGAAAATGTCTTCGCCCGTCATGACCGGTTTGCCGAGGCGACCCGGCGCGCGGTCCAGGGATGGGGGCTGGAACTCTGCTGCCTCGATCCCGCAGCTTATTCCAGTACGCTTACCGCAATCATGATGCCGGACGGGATCAACGCCGATGCGGTCCGCAAGATCATTCTCGACCGGTTCGACATGTCATTGGGCACCGGTCTCGGCAAGATGCAGGGCAAGCTGTTTCGCATTGGCCATGTCGGCGACCTCAACGATTTGACGCTTGCCGGTGTGCTGTGCGGCGTCGAGATGGGGCTTGGACTGGCCGGCGTCCCGCATCGCAAAGGTGGGGTGGATGCGGCGCTTGCCTGGCTGGCCGAGCCCGGCCCTGCAGCCTGTGCGAAATGATTCTGTAAGCGGGAATTCACAGCCAATGACCGATTATATATTCGTGGAACGTAACGGCAGCATCGTTACGCTGACGCTGAATTCTGGCCGCAAGCTTAACGCCCTCAACATGGATA
>JBLHKG010000463.1:0-3034 GCA_047619835.1 Alphaproteobacteria bacterium | reverse complement strand
GCCGAATTGGTGCTGTGCAGTTCTTCGAGCGCCCCGAACGACCCCAACAGATCGCGCAGCGCCTCGGTGCGCGCCGCCACCGACGGACTGAACCCTTCGACCCGCAACGCCGTCACCGCGCCGCCGGTGCCGCTGACATAGCCGACCGCAGATTGCGTCGCCGTCGGTGCCGGCAAATGCGCCGCGCCGGAGACCTCGTGGCTGGAGTTGAGCGCCACGGTCATCGCCCGCACCGCCGCCGCATCGTCGAGGCCAAATAATAGGATAGTGCTAATTTTTTCCGGCGCCGGCAGCACCTTGATAGTGATCTCGGTCAGCGCCGCCAGAGTGCCGTAGGAACCGGTCATCAATTTCGATAAATCGTATCCGGTGACATTCTTGACCACGCGGCCGCCGCTTTTGAAAGCCTCGCCGCGCCCGCTCACCCCCTTCACGCCCAGCACATGGTCGCGCGCCGCACCAGCCTTGATGCGCCGGGGACCGGCCAGATTACAGGCTATCGCACCACCCAAGGTGCCGCCGTCATTGCCATAGAGTCGGGCCATATGCATTGGCTCGAACGCCAATTGCTGGCCCCTCTCGGCGACGGCGGCTTCGATCTCGGCCAAAAGCGTTCCAGCGCCGGCGCTTAAGACCAGCTCTTCCGGTTCGTACAGCGTGATGCCGCTCAGGCGCGACAAGTCCAGCGTGTGGCCGATAATACGATTACCCTCGCCGCCATGGGCACCGAGCAGCGGCCGTCCCAGACCGCGCTTGGTCCCGGCGCCGGTGATCTCGAGCGGCACTTCCTCGCTCACCGCCCACGCAACGGTCTCGACGACCTGCGCGGCGTCGGCGGGTTGCAGAACCTCGGTCATAGCCCCTAAAACCGTGGCAGGTCGGGGAACGGCGTCTTGCCGCGATGGATGTGCATGCGGCCCAGCTCGGCGCACCGGTGCAGGGTTGGGAACACCTTGCCCGGATTGAGGAGTTGCTGGGGATCGAAGGCGCATTTTACCCGTTGCTGCTGGTTCAAATCCTCTTCAGAGAACATCACCCCCATCAGATCGCGCTTCTCGACCCCAACCCCATGTTCGCCGGTAAGCACCCCGCCCACCTCGACACAGAGCCGCAGAATATCGGAGCCAAAATCCTCGGCCCGTTCCAACTCGCCGGGATTGTTGGCGTCATACATGATCAGCGGATGCAGATTGCCATCGCCGGCGTGAAACACGTTGGCGACGTCCAATCCGTACTTCTTGGACATCTCCGCCATGCGCGACAGCACTTCCGGCAAGCGGTGGCGCGGAATGGTGCCATCCATGCAGTAATAATCCGGGGTCAGGCGGCCGATCGCCGGAAACGCCGCCTTGCGTCCGGCCCAAAACTGCTCGCGTTCTTCTTCGCTCTCGCTGACCCGTATCGAGACCGCGTCCAGCGCGTTGGCGAGTGCCCGCACCCGTTCGATCAAATAATCGACCTCGGCGGGCGGTCCGTCGAGCTCGACCAGAAGCAGCGCCCCCACATCGAGCGGATAGCCTACCTGCACAAAGGCCTCGGCCGCCTCAATCGCCGGCCCATCCATCATTTCCATGCCGCCGGGGATAATGCCGTCGCTGATGATATTGGCGACACATTGGCCGCCCGCCTCCGAAGTGTCGAAACCGATCATCAGCGCGCGCGCCGTCGTCGGCTTGGGCAGGATGCGGACCGTGACTTCGGTAATGATCCCGAGCAAGCCTTCCGAACCGGTCATCAGCCCCAACAGATCGTAGCCTTCGCTGTCCATGTGCTTACCGCCCAGTCGTACGATTTCGCCGCCGGGCAGGACCATTTCGATACCGAGAATATTGTTGGTGGTCAGGCCATATTTCAGGCAATGCACGCCGCCGGAATTTTCCGCGACGTTACCGCCGATGGTGCAGGCGATCTGGCTCGACGGATCGGGCGCGTAATAAAAGCCATCGCCTTCGACCGCTTGCGAGATGCCCAAATTGGTCACCCCCGGCTGGACCCGCGCGCAGCGATTGTCGTAATCGATCTCGATCACCCGGTTAAATTTTCCGAGCCCCAGGGTGATGCCGTCGGCCAGGGGCAGCGCGCCGCCCGACAGCGACGTGCCGGCCCCGCGCGGCACGATCTTCACGTTGTTCTGCTGGCAATAGGCCAGGATTTGGCTTACCTGCGCCGTTGTTTCCGGCAGAACGACGATCATCGGCAATTGGTGATAGGCGGTCAGCCCGTCGGATTCGTAGACCGCCAGCTCTTTCTCGTCGGCGATAACGCTCTGCTCCGCCACGATGGTGCGCATGGCGGCGATGATCTCACCGCGCCGCGCCAATACCGCTTGATCCGGATCGGGCATTTTCATCGGTACTAATCCCTAGCTGAAACAGTGACACCGCTACGAGGGACTATAAGCGGCATGCGGGCAACAAAAAACCGCGACAATCGCGCGGTTTTAAGATCGCGGTCGAACCGCACAGTGTCAACGCCGAGCCTCAGCCCTGGCGCGCCTTAAAACGCGGGTTACGCTTGTTGATAACGTAGACACGACCGCGCCGCTTCACCACCTGGCAATAGCGGTCGCGCTTCTTAAGGGTTTTCAACGAACTTGCGACCTTCATGGATCTTACCTTTAGCAATCTGCGGCCACCCAAAACGAGTAGCGGCGCGGAACCTACAAAGCCACCCCTTGCCTGTCAACCACTGCTTTCCAGCCAAAAATGCGCCTTTTCCATGGTTTGACAGCTTCCCGGCACCGGCGCATCCTTCATTGTCCAAACCATGTGCAAAATGGCGCGATTTTAGGGGACGTTAGGGGACTGCAACCCGCGACCTGACGCCAGGTTCAAAACAACAATGGGAACCTGCAAATGAGCGCAAATTTAGAACTCGAAGCCGGGCCCGACGAGCCCACCGAAATTCCGATCCTCGATTTGGGTCCCTATCTGGCCGGCGACAGTGGCGCGCTGGAAAAACTGGCTTGCGAACTGCGCTATGCCCAGGAAAATGTCGGCTTCTATTTCATCGTCAACCACGGCATGCCCCAGGG
>JBLHKG010000462.1:0-3036 GCA_047619835.1 Alphaproteobacteria bacterium | reverse complement strand
GGGATTCGGTCGTCAGGGCGGACATACTGAGATTTACCGCGGCGCTGAGTATGAGATCCATTTTGTGCCAAAGATCAAAATCGAGGTCGCGGTATCCGACGAAATTGCCGACAGGGTCGTGACGACACTTCGCGAGCACGCCAATACCGGCAAGATCGGAGACGGCAAGATTTTTGTGATAGAAATTGCCCAGGCAATCCGGATCAGGACCGGCGAAACTGACGCCGACGCACTATAGAATCTGCGGGTAATCCGTTCAGCGAATAGTTTTGTTCGCGGGCACCTGGATCATGCTCTGGCAGCAGCCAGCCATTATGCAGTTCGACCACGCCTTGGTAATTGACAGCCCTCGCTGGGCATTCGAGGGCAGATCAGTGGTTCGGAGTGGTTCGGAGCGGTTCTCAGCGGTTAACTGTCTCGAATCCCGTCCCGAGTTTTCAGGAAAGCCGCAACAATTGCCACATAGAGGGGCTTCTTGAAGGAGACAATCAGCCTCGGTATCTCCTCAATATCTATCCATTTCCAGGCCCGGAATTCTGGATGTGCAGTCGCCAGATCGATGTCATCATCGCTCCCCGCGAAGTTCAACGCGACCGGTTTGACCCGCTGCCCGCGAAACCGGCCCTTTCCGGGAGTCCGGTCGATATCGGCTGGCCAGTCATAGTCGGTCCAGTCGAGCGCTTCGGCGATCACTGTCGCTGCAGCCGTACCGATTTCTTCTTCCAGTTCGCGCAGTGCCGCTTCCGCAGGATTTTCTTCAGGATCTATGCCGCCCTGCGGTAACTGCCAGCTGGCGGCTTCAACATCGTTTCTTTCGGCAACAAGCACCTTGCCATCGCGGTTGAACAGAACGATGGCCACGCAGGGTCTGTAGGGTTTCTCAGGCATGTCCCGTTTCGGCAAATCACCTGCCACGCGTTGCAAGCGCTGACACCGGGGCCAGGACAAAGCCGCGTTTGGTGACGTCCCGGCTCCAGGCGGACAGACGTTCCAGCGTGACGGGATATGGGTACGCCATGGCGATCGCCTGGCCGAGTTTTTTGGCGATCCGTTCTATCTCCCTTAGCTGGCTGTCAATTGCCGGGCGCGAGGCTCGCTGGTCAATATAGAGCGCGTTCGCGGCAAAGGGGACACGGGCGGTCTTCGCAATTTCACCGATCTGGGTCGCGGATCCTATCTGGCTTTCGAGATAGAGCAGCCCGCGGTGCCTCAACTGTTGAAGGACGACAATCATATGTTGGTGTGCCCGCGTAAAACGGGAACCCATGAAGCTTGTTACGCCGATATAACCGCTTGTGCGCGACAATATCCATTCAAGCCGGGCAATATTTTTTTCCGGTTTTAAACTCGTCAGTAACCCTTTGGGGCCCGGATCGAACTGCGGATAGTTTGTCGGCTCCATCGGGACCATCAGGAGCGCCTCGTGGCCGGCTGCCCGCGCTTCGGTGATCGAATTCGAAAGATTGTCGGCATAGGGCGAAAAGGCGAGTGTGATTGAACCGGGAAGACCTTGTATCGCGGTGCGCGTTGCCGATGCACTCGGCCCGATGCCGTAAAGAACGATGGCGATCTTCGGCCGCTTGTCACCCCGGTTGAAGGGGCGCGCATAGACCCGCCAAGCTTTTCTTCCGTCACGACCGACGATAGGAAGCGGCCCTTGCCGCGATTTTTCGATCAGGCCGGGATCGGGAGCCCGACGCAATGCTGCGCTGGTCGCTGGTCGGGGCAGCTTTGGCATTGCGACCGGCAAAGGCGGTGCGGCACCGGCCTTGTTGGTTGCGGGGGCGGGGAGTGGGGGCGGTGGCTTAACGGGGGATGATTTGGGTGCCGGTGCCGCCCCGTGCGTCTTGGTCGCAGCAGGTTTTAGCGCTGGGATTGGTTTCGGCGTGGGCGCGGGTGGCGGCGCCAAAGCGGGTTTTTTCGACGGTACCGGAGATGCTGGGGGCGGTGGTGCTGTCGTCGTATTTTCAGGTGCTCTCCGGGGTGCGGGCGGAGTTACTGCTGCAGGCGGTTTCGCGGGCGATGTTTTGGGCGATGTTTTGGACGATGTTTTGGGCGATGTCCCGGGCGCGGCCCTGGGTGCAGGCTCGGCCGTCGACTTTGCCGGTTTTGCGGTTAGTTCTATCGCATTGTCGACAGGGGCCGATACAGGGGCCGATACAGGGGCAGATGCTGGGGCAGATGCTGGGGCGGGCGGCGTTGTCCCGGATTCAGGAAGCGGTGACAGCAGAATCCACAACGTCATACCCGCTGTCGCGATGATGGCGATTGCCAGCAGGGTCGCCGGAAGACGGATCCCCCGTCGCAGGGAGGTGCGCCCCTCCTCGTTAGTCATGCCAGTATCCGCCGGTCAGGCTGCCGGAAATCCCTGCACTACCCACTCCCCTAGTTGCTTACCCGCGTGTTGTACAGCGCGATGCCGGCAATCATATCGAGTGCACGCCGTAGCTGGTAATCGAACGGCTTTTCGTCGGGCTTTTTGGCGTCATCCTTTTTGCTTTTTACCGGCTTTTCCCCCGCATCTTCCTTTTTGGCCCCGTCCGGATTTTCAAGGGCGCCGCGTAGATCCGCTTCCCGCCGGCGGACCACCTTATCGATGTCGGCAAGCTTGGCTTGGCGAACCTCGATATCGGGATCGATGCCCTTTGCCTGAATAGAACGACCCGACGGTGTGAAATAACGTGCCGTGGTCAGGCGAATCGCCCCGTGGCCAGCCAGCGGCATGATGGTCTGGACAGAGCCTTTGCCGAAGGTTCGCGTGCCGAGAATGATGGCCCGACGGTGATCCTGCAGCGCTCCGGCGACGATTTCAGAGGCCGAAGCGGAGCCGCCATTAACCAGCACAACCATCGGCAGGTTCTTCGCCAGATCGCCAGGCGTTGCATTGTGCCGTGTTGCATCATCCGCGCGCCGTGACCGGGTTGAGACGATCTCGCCGCGGTCGAGGAAGGCATCGGAAATCTTGATGGCCTGATCAAGCAGACCACCTGGATTGTTCCGGAGGTCGAGAACCACACCCTTGAGCTTTGCGCCGAG
>JBLHKG010000461.1:0-3040 GCA_047619835.1 Alphaproteobacteria bacterium | reverse complement strand
GACCGATGCAGGTGCATTGACGAGAATTGCCTTCCGCGCCGCTTTCCAGATGGGCAGATCGACCGCATCGTTTGCGATGTAATCGAACCCCCCCTGCCCATAACGCTCAACCAAAATGTCACGTTTCACAGCGCCTGAAAGATTACGGTCGCCAGCTGTTGCGATTACATCGTCGAAAACACCGAGATGTTGGGCAACCGCGTCCGCGACACGCCTGTCGGATGCCGTTGCCAGGATCACCGGGCGTCCTTCGCTGCGCGCCTCATCAATCTGTTCAAGAACGAGCGGATTATAGGGCAGCAGCGTCGCGTTGAGCGCCACACGATCTGCAATCTTGCTTTTAAAAAAGGCTTTCCCGCCCAGCACCCATCCGACTGCCCGGATCGCCGTTAAAGGCTGTTCCTTGATCAACAGAGCCACCATTTCGTGCAGCGTGTCGACCGGCGTCAGGGTCCCATCCATATCGACGACGAGCGGGACCGCGTCAGCGGCTGGCGCCGATTGACCGGTTTGCGATTCAGCCTCCATGCTCAATTATCAATCTCCCGGCTCAAAACCGGACCATTCCTTCGTTACGCGCCATTCTACAGTCTGGGGCAAAGAACTCGATAAAATGATGGTACTATCATGATTGGTTGCTGTAATTCGCGTCCGTACCATGTCGAATTTAGAGGTTAGAGCAAGCCATTATTAGTGGAAAGCGGTTAGTATTTTCGAAGACCGTCCCGGCTGTCGGGAACAGAATGGACATGCGCCACGGAATATGACGAACAATTAGAGCGTTTTCCAATCACGTTGAATCGCTCCAGCCCGCTCCCCCACCCGGCCACCCTGAGGATACTGTCGCCCGAATGTTCTGGGGGTGGCCGGGCGGAGGAGCGGGCTGGTTCCGTCTGATAAGAAAATGCTCTAGCAACGCGATACCGCGAGGCGCTTGTCCAGACCGTCGGCGTTTCAGAAAAGAAAATGATGGGCGGGCTGTGTTTTCTGCTCAATGGCAACATGATCGGCGGCGCCGGCCTCGGTCTGGCAATCTGCCACCGACGTAACGATCAAGGCAAAAATTGATGCCCTCTGACCGCCAATCCGGGTCCTTTCCGGTTGAACTGCCGGCGGCAATGCTGGATCGACAGGGACGGTCCGCAAGCGGCAACTGAACCAAATTTTGTCGGCTCCTGTGTTGCCTAATATGGACGTATCACGTGGGTTGTCGACTGGTTGTCGACTGGTTTCTGTCTGCGGCGGAAGGCGAATTCTCCCGCGCTAACGACCGCCACGCCGGTTCAAACATGCCGCCAAACGACCTTGTAGAAATCTTCGAAGTTAACTGGCTTTGACACGTAATCATCCATCCCGGCTTCTATGTATTGTTCGCGATCTCCCACCATGGCGTTTGCGGTCAAGGCAATGATCGGGATTTTTGAGACAAATCCTGGCAGCTCGCGAATTTTCTTTGTTGCCGTGATGCCATCCATCTCGGGCATTTGAATATCCATTAGAACGAGGTCGTAGGGCGCATTTCTAAGCGCCTCAATAGCTTCAATTCCGTTGTTGACCACATCTGCATAATGCCCGCCGTGCTCTATCGTTTTACTAATGACCACCTGATTAATGTGGTTATCCTCTACCACCAGGAACCGTAGCTTACGATCACGCGCGGTCTCCGCCGCAAGGTTTTGACCAGCGTGTTCTATTTTCTGCCCAGTCGATTCGGAAGTTTCATTTTGTTCCCAATATTCGCAGGCAACCGTAAACCAGGTCTTGGTTCCTTGTCCCAGCTCACTTTCAATTCCGACTTCGCCGCCCATTAATTCTGCCAGTTCTTTGCAGATTGCCAGACCGAGGCCGGTGCCGCCGTAAACCCGCGTGGTTGAGGTATCCGCCTGGGTGAATTTGTCGAAGACCACCGTCAGTTTGTCGGGCTCGATCCCAGGCCCTGTATCGATCACTTCCATGCGCAGCATGATCCTGTCGGGCCGCTGTTGAGCCCCCGATACGTTGATCGAAACACTGCCTTTATCGGTAAACTTGATAGCATTTCCAAGAAGATTAAAAAGGATTTGCTGAATGCGACCATGATCTCCTCTGAGTGCCGTTGGCGTTCCCGCCGCGATATTGACCTGGCACTTAAGACCCTTTTCCTGCGCTCGCGACTCCATCAGCGCCATAACACCCTGCACGACGTCATCCAGCTTGAAATTGACCTTCTCAAGCTGGATGTGGCCGGATTCAATTTTTGAAATATCCAGAATATTGTTGAGCAATCCGAGCAGGGTGCTTCCGGACTGCCTGATATTCTCGATATAATCGGCTTGCCTGGCGGTCAGTTCGGTTTCCTTCAGCAACCCGGCCATTCCGAGGACACCGTTCATCGGCGTTCGAATTTCGTGGCTCATATTCGCCAGGAACTCCGATTTGGACCTATTGGCGCGCTCCGCCTCTTTAATTGCCCGCATCAAATCCTGCTCTCGCTGCTGCAGTTCCGATGTGCGGTCCCTGACTTTTTCTTCGAGCTCGTCATGGCTGCGATTGAGGGCTTGAGCCATCACGTCGAAGCGTTCGGATAGATCCGACATTTCGCGCGGCACATACTTGCCTTTCAGCGATGTCCGAACCGTATAGTCGCCGTCGGCTATTCGGCGCGCAGCGGCAGTAACGGCCTGGACCGGTCGGACAAGGAATCCGGATATGAACCATGCAGCGAAAATCGCCGCCAATGTGCCGGCCGCGATGACCACCAGGGCGTGAAGGTGGACATTCTCGGCTTGTTCTTGGAGCTCGGCGAAGGGCTGCGGGATCATGACGCCCCATCGCGGCCCGGGAACAACCGTAAAGCCCGCGATCATGTCGTCCTTGAGCGCCGGCGAATAAAATTTCGAAATGCCGGTCTCGCCCTTCAGCATGCGTTTTACCGGGGGAACCATGGAAATGTCCCTCATCTGGGCTCTCCAGCTTTGCAGTGGATGCGCCAGAACACGACCGGTATGGTCGACGATGGCGGCATGACCTTTTCGGCCAAAGGCGATCGCGCTGCCGAGCT
>JBLHKG010000460.1:0-3046 GCA_047619835.1 Alphaproteobacteria bacterium | reverse complement strand
AAGCGGCACGGGCGCGATCAGCGGCGCGCCTTCCAGCAACTCGCCGGCGGCCTGTACCATCATACGAACGAAGGCCGGGGCGGCGTCAATGCGATCGGCATGCTTGAACGCCAGCACCGGCCCGCGGCTGGCATCGTCATAGGCAAACACCGCCCGGGCGCGGTCATAAACCGGCCTGCGGCCAGCACAGCCGCCACACAGCGCATCCGACCCCTGATCATATTCGAACGGAAAGCCGCAGCAGGCGCAGCACGGTGAACCGAGAAAGCGGATTTGTGCCCAGCACTCCACGCACAGCGCGCCATCGCTTTCAACTGTCGCACCGCAGGCAAGACACCGGCGCGGCAGAAGCAGGCCCAGCGCGGTCTCGGCGCCACGCCTCAGCCAGGGGGGCATCCCGAAGGATCGCCTGTGCCGGGCGCGCAACATTACGCCGGGATGTGGCGGAATCGCGCTGTGGCATCCTTATCGACCAGACCCACCAGACCGATTTCCCAGCTTAGATATTCCTGCATATGGAACTCTATATTCTCATCGTGGTCATAGGCCTTGTACTGCACGTCGTTATTGGCCGTGGTCATGTTTTCGAAACCAGTCTCGGTGGCGAAGCCCGAACTAACCCAGCCGCCATTGCCGCCTTCCAGCAGATTGACCATCCGCCCGGCGGCGAGCGCATCGGCAGCGGTGAGGCGTGCCAGCGCTGAATCGCTGCCGGTAAAGACCAGTGTCGCATCAGCAGGCGCTTTGGCGAGTGCTTCGTCGAGTCGCGCGCGCACCGCCCAGAAAGCGCCCGGAATGTGGGACGCCTTGTATTCCAGGCTGGTCGCCAGATCGATTACCGCAACGCCCCCGGCCTCAAGCGACGCCTGCAATTCACTGGCTGTGACGGTCTGGAGCGCAGCGCCGGTTTCTTCGGGCAGATCGGCGTCCGGCGCCCCGCTATCCAGCACCACGCCGTCCAGAGCATTTTCGAGAACAACCACCTCAGGCCAGCCCATCTGGATCAGCCAGCTCGCCGTCATCGTCGCCCGTACGCCGCTATCGTCGACCAGTACAATACGGGACCGCAGCGTGCCGACCCATTTGTCTGTTGCCTGCACCAGCTGTCCGCCGGGCGCGGAGAGGGAACCCGGCAAATGACCCGCCAGGAATTCTTCCGGATTTCGAACATCGAGCACAAACAGAGACCGTTGATCCGACTCATTGCGCCAGGCTTCAAGCGTCGCATGATCGATCTTTTGAACACCGTAGCGATTGGCGACAGTCGCGGCGCATGCCTGCGCAGCCGCGGAACCGGCTTCGGTGATTTCCGGGAAATTCCGCTCGCTGCCGGTTTCCAGATCAAAACCGGCCAACGCCCAGCCCATCGTGCCGTTGCGGAGCGCAAATACACGATTGGTAACACCGGCGTTGATCAGCGATTGCGCACCAATGATCGACCGCGTCCGCCCGGCACAATTGACCACGATGGTCTTGTCGGGATCACTGACGAGATCATGGACACGGTAGGCGAGTTCCGCGCCGGGACAATCAATCCCGGTTGGAATGTTCATCCGGCGGTATTCGCCCCACGGCCGGCTATCAAGCACAATCATATTGTCGCCGCGATCGATCATCGCCTTGAGATCCTCGGGCCCGACATTCGGCGTATCGCTTTGATGTTCGACGAACTCACCAAACGCCTTCGAGGGGACGTTCACGCCGCGAAAAACTACATAACCTGCCGCCTCCCATGCCGGGACGCCGCCCTCGAGGATGGACACATCGCCATACCCCCATCGCTCCAGCTTCTCCGCCGCCAGCACCGTCAGCCCTTCGCCGCCACCGCACAACACCACACGGACCGACTTTCGCGGCACCAGGGCGCGAATATCCAGCTCCAGCCGGCTGAGCGGCAGACAGACCGCAAACAGCAGATGCCCATCGACGCCAAACACGCCTTCTTCACGCACATCGAGCAAAGCCAACTCGTCATCGTCCTTGAGCCGGACGTAAAGGTCGTCCGGGCTAATCGTCGCCGCCATTGTCCAAATCCGTTATTCAATTAGAGCTACCCACATCTTAGGCGTCAGGCCTTTGTCCCTCAACCTGTCTGCACCATCGCTTTTGTAGCTGCACTGCACATGCGATAGTCGCACATGACTGACGACATCATTGTCTTTGACCGGGGGGCGATCCGTCACCACCGGGACCGCGCGGCGGCAAAGATGGACGCCCATGATTTTCTGTTTCGCGAAGTCGCGATCCGGCTCGTCGACCGGCTGGCCGACATCAACCGGCGCTTCCCGCTGGCGGTCGATCTTGGCGGCCATGGCGGTATCCTCCGCCACACCGAAGGCCTTGAAGACCGCGTCGACACGCTGATCGAGACAGATCTGTCGCCCGCGCTGGCGGCGCGGAGCGGCGGGCCTTCCCTCGCGGCCGATGAAGAATTTCTCCCGTTCGCGAATGCCCGGCTCGATCTCGTGATCAGCAATCTCTCGCTTCACTGGGTCAATGATCTGCCGGGCGCGCTGGTCCAGATCCGCCAGGCGCTGAAACCCGACGGCCTGTTTCTCGCTGCGATGCTGGGCGGCAATACGCTGAACGAATTGCGCCACGCGCTGATCGAGGCAGAGATGGCCGAGGCCGGCGGCGCCTCGCCCCGCCTGTCGCCGTTCGCCGAGCTGTCCGATGCCGCCGGGCTGTTGCAGCGCGCCGGCTTTGCGTTGCCGGTTGCGGATATCGATACGATCACGGTGAACTATAGCGATGGGTTTGCCCTGATGCATGATTTGAGAGGGATGGGTGAAGCGAATGCAGCGCTCGAACGACCCAAGGGTTTCGCTCGCCGCAAAATGTTCCTGTCCGCAGCGGAGCGCTACGCCGCGCTCTATGCCGACGAAGACGGGCGTATTCCCGCGACCTTTCAGATTCTCTATCTCACAGGCTGGGCCCCCGCCGATACCCAGCAAAAGCCGCTGCGCCCCGGCAGCGCGACAGCCCGGCTGGCGGACGCCCTAGATACGGCAGAAAAACCAACTGGCGAAAAAGCCGGAAACTAGGC
>JBLHKG010000459.1:0-3068 GCA_047619835.1 Alphaproteobacteria bacterium | reverse complement strand
AAAGACAATGATTACATGATCGACCGCGCGGAGCAGGCCGGCGGCGAGAGCTTCACCGGCATGCGCGGCCTCGGCGTACAGGATTGCGCCATCCAGGAATCAATGGGCCCGATTGCCGACCGTACCAAAGAACATCTCGGCACCAGCGATATCGCCATCATCCAGATCCGCAAGATGCTGCTGGAAACGGTGCGCGCCCATGAGCGCGGCGAGACCCCGCCCGGGCTCGACCCGAGGGATTACAAGGCGCGTTCAACCCGGTTTGAATTGCCGCCGGGCGTTGATTACATCACCACGGCGAAGGCGCAGCTGGCGGAACAGCTCGGATAGAACACAGCGGCGGGACCGGATTTCATATCCGGCCCCTTGTCTCCGCTTACAGTTATTTCTTGCTCAGACCCGCGAGTTTCTTGTAGCGGCTGACCACCGATGGCGGCGTGGCGAGGATCTGACGGACAATCCCCTGGATCTCCGTCGCCTTCGCCGGGATGACAACCAGATGCCGGTCCTTCATTTCCTTGACGAAAGCCGGATCGGCGATAGTCGCATCCCACGCTTTATCGAGCGCGTTGACGATGTGTTTCGGCACGCCCGGCGGCGCCGTCAGCGCACGGGCCACCGGACCTGAGGCGCTCAGGAAGGCGAAGACCTTGCGGTCCTCCTCATTCTTCGCAATTTCGGTGGCGAGAGGCACAGATTGCAGTTCCGGGAATTCCTTGTAGCGCCGGTTGGTAAACTGGACCAGATGGGCGAGCTTGTTGCCATGCACAAACTGCGGCCGCTTGGTGATCCATCCGACATAGAACCCCGCCCAACCGGAGATTTCTCCCTGATCGATGGCATGGCGGATTGCCCCGCCGCCACGATATCCCGCGACGACCTTGAACTTGGTGCCGACCAGCGCATTCAGAACCAGCGGAAAGGTGTAGTTCGATGAGCGCGGCGAAAAGCCGCCAAGAATGACCTGTTTCTTTTTGGCCCCCTCCAGCGTGGTCGCCGGGGCAGATTTCATCACGGTCAGCACGTTCAGCGCATCGCCCCAGCTCGACAGCCAGTTGAACTTGCTGACATCGAATTTGATCTTCTTTGGATTAACCAGCTGGTTCGCCGCCGTGTCGCGCAGCAACATGCCAAGGGCCGTGCCATCCTTGGGCGCGATGTTATAGAGCCAGTTCGCGACTTTGATACCGCCGGCGCCCGGCATAAATTCAACACGAACGCCGGCGCCACCGGGAATATGATTCGCCAGATGCCGGATGATGATGCGACCGGAAAGACCATAAACGCCACCGGCGCCAGCGCCGGCATATAGCTTGACCGTCTTGCCCTTAAAATGATCGGCGGCCGACTGGGCCACAGCCTGGGGTATGGCGGCCATCATCGCCGCAAAAGCGACTCCTGAGGCCAGGGTGAATATTCTGGTTCCTGTCTTCATGATTTGCTCCCGTTAAATTCGTTTGGCAACCGCCTCCCGGCGATACTGTTTTTCGCACGGAAACCCTACCGTTGAAACGCCATCAATGCCAGACCGGGCGTGTTGCTTGAATATTTCACCACCGATGGCCCTGACAACATCGTCTTGGAATAGTAACCTGCAGCGAAAGTGGGGCTTGGAAAGGGACTGAAATGCTGTCTCAGGCAGACAATGAACTCTTGACGCGGACAGGCCCCGGCACGCCGATGGGCAATCTCATGCGGCGCTACTGGATACCGGTCACCTTTACCCACCAGATCGCCGAACCGGATTGCCCGCCCATCCGGGTAAAAATCATGGGAGAAAATCTGGTCGCGTTCCGGGATACTGACGGACGTCCCGGACTGCTTGACGAGAAATGCCCGCACCGCACCGCGTCGCTGTTCTTTGGCCGCAATGAGGAATGCGGCCTGCGCTGCGTCTATCACGGCTGGAAGTTCGACATTGAAGGCAAGTGCGTCGATCTGCCGTCAGAGCCGCCGGGCAGCAATTTTCAGGACAAAATAACCACCAAAGCCTATCCCTGCCATGAGCAGGGCGGCGTCGTCTGGGCCTATATGGGCCCGCCGGAGTTAAAACCCGACTTTCCCGCGCTGGAATGGACATTGCTGCCCGATGACCAGAAATTCCTCACCCGGCATGTACAGGAATGCAACTGGCTGCAAGGCGTCGAGGGAGGGTTCGACAATTCCCATCTTGCCTTTCTGCATCGCGGCAGCGGGGCGATAAACCAGAATGCGATCCCGCTCCAGTACGAAGCCATCGAAACCGATTTCGGCCTGATCGCCGGAACCGGTCGCGACGCCGGCAACGGCAACATCAGATGGGCAAGCGATTTGATGATCATGCCGTTCCATAAATTATTCGCGACCCGGCCGCATGGCGCGCATATGTGGGTGCCGATAGATGACGACACCACCATGCTGTACAGCGTCGATTACTATCCCGACCGGCCTCTGGACGACGAGGTTCTGGAGCGCTCGAAAGACGGCCGCCACATCCATACCGAAAATATCCCCGGCACCGATCACACGGTGCGGAACATGGAGAATTTCTATCTGATCGACCGCGAGGAGCAGGCCAGCGGCGCCAGCTTTACCGGCATAAAAGGCGTCGGCACGCAGGATTGCGCCATACAGGAATCGATGGGCCCGATTGCCGACCGCACCAAAGAGCATCTCGGCGTGAGCGATATCGCCATCATCCAGATCCGCAAAAAACTGCTGGAGACAGTGCAGGCCCACGAGCGCGGCGAGACCCCGCCGGGTCTGAACCCGGGCGATTACCGGGCGCGCTCAACGCGGTTTGAACTGCCGCCGGGCGAAGATTATGTAGCCGCGGCGGAGACCCATCTGGCGGAGCAGTTGGGGTAAGCAGCTGTTGCTGGGCCGCAGGCTCCGCCCATTCGGGCGCGACCGGGTTTCCAAAGACTTCCGTTATCGGGAGTAACCCGGGCCTCTCTGGAGGGTGGTCAGAAGGACCGTGCGTGACCCTTAGCGGAAGTGTTGGCTAAGGAGAACATCAATACGATACTGATCGAAATTTGAATTATGATGTATTATCAGGAGCCTAGAGATTGGCACGGGGAATTGAA
>JBLHKG010000458.1:0-3081 GCA_047619835.1 Alphaproteobacteria bacterium | reverse complement strand
CCTGACGGAACCGAAGGCGTCGCGGTCAACGAAATCATCGGCGTAATCCTCGCCGATGGGGAAGAAGCTCCTGCGGCAGCCCCCGCAGCAAAACCAGCAGAAGTAGCCGCTGCCCCCGCCGCCGAAGCGAAAGCGGAGCCGGTGGCCAAAACTGTGCCTCAGAAAGCGCAGGGCGCACCGGTCGACGGAAATTCATTGGCGCAGGCGCTTGCTGCAGCCGGAAAGCCGGATTTTGCAGGAGAGACGGTGCAGTTACCGCTGAGGGAGGCGTTACGTGACGCCATAGCCGAGGAAATGCGCGCCGACGACCGGGTCTATTTGATCGGCGAGGAAGTCGCGGAATACCAGGGCGCCTACAAGGTCAGTATGGGACTGCTGGATGAATTCGGCGCGCGCCGCGTGGTCGATACACCTATCACCGAACACGGATTTACCGGCATCAGCGTCGGCGCCGCGATGGCCGGGCTCAAGCCCATTGTTGAGTTCATGACCTTCAATTTTGCCATGCAGGCGATGGATCAGATCATCAATTCAGCGGCCAAGACCAACTATATGTCGGGCGGTCAGATGCCATGCCCCATCGTGTTCCGTGGGGCCAACGGCGCGGCAGCCCGGGTTGGCGCACAACATTCGCAGTGCTTTGCCAGCTGGTACGCCCATATTCCGGGCCTGACCGTGATTGCTCCGTGGAGCGGGGCGGACCACAAAGGCCTGCTGAAAGCGGCGATCCGTAACCCCAATCCGGTGATCTTTCTCGAAAATGAAATGCTCTACGGCCAGACCTACGAGATCCCGGTGGAGAGCGACTGGACCGTGCCAATCGGCAAAGCCAAGGTCGTTCGTCAGGGAACCGACGTCACCATTACTGCGTTCTCGCTGATGGTCGCCAAGGCGATTGAGGCGGCGGAAATGCTGGCTGCCGAGGGGATCGACGCGGAAGTCATTGATCTCAGGACCATCCGCCCGCTCGATACCGAGACGATTGTCAATTCGGTCAAGAAAACCAACCGAATTGTGTCTGTTGAGGAGGGCTGGGGCTTTTCCGGGATTGGATCCGAGATTGCTGCCCGCATGATGGAAACGGCGTTCGACTGGCTTGATGCGCCGGTCGCGCGGGTTTGCGCCGAAGACGTGCCGCTGCCTTACGCCGCCAATCTTGAACAGCTGGCGCTGCCTCAGGTCGCCGACATCGCCGAGGCGGCAAAGGCCGTCTGCTACCGGAAATAGCCAATGCCCGTCAAAATCCTGATGCCGGCCCTCTCGCCCACCATGACGGAAGGCAATCTCGCCCAATGGCACAAAAAAGAGGGTGACAGGATCGAACCCGGCGATGTGCTGGCCGAGATTGAGACCGACAAGGCGACCATGGAGGTCGAAGCGGTCGATGAAGGCACGCTGGGTAAAATAATTGTCGGCGATGGCACCGAAAATGTTCAGGTAAACCAGATCATCGGCTACATCCTCGAAGATGGCGAGGATGCCTCTGCCATCGATGCGATGGCCTCGCAAAGCCCAGCCGCTGCTGCTGCGCCGGTTGAAGCCGCGCCGGTGCCTGCGACTGTGACCCCATCCGATAACGATGACATCGTCATCACGCCGCTCGCCCGGCGGATAGCAGAGCAGGCGGGGCTTAACATTGCCGAGATCGCAGGAACCGGCGCCCGCGGCAAGATTACCCGCGCCGATGTCGAGGCCACCTTTGGTGGTGACGACGATTTTGGGATTAAGGGACAGGCGACGGTTCAAAAAGGCGCCCGCGTCTTTGCCAGTCCGCTGGCACGGCGTATGGCGGGTGAGGCCGGGCTTGATCTGGCAAATGTCACCGGGACCGGGCCGAACGGACGCATCGTGAAAGCCGATATCGACAAGGCGAAGCTCTCGCCCAGGGCGGCTCCGGTCGCTGTAGGCACGCCGTCGGCAGATATCCCCGCGAGCGAGGCCTACGAGATCGTCAAGATGTCGACCATGCGCAAGGTCATCGCCGGTCGCATGGCGCATTCGAAATCAAACGTGCCGCATTTCTATGCGACGGTGGATTGCGAGATCGACGAGCTGCTCAAGGTGCGCAAGGCGCTCAATGAGCGGGGCGAGAAATCAGGCGTCAAGCTGTCGGTCAATGATTTCATCATTCGTGCCTGCGCATTGGCGCTGATGGAAGTGCCCGAGGCTAACGCCGGCTTTGAGAGCGAAGGCCAGATGCGGCTCTACAGCCGGGCCGATATCTCGATTGCCGTCGCGATCAAGGGCGGGCTGATTACGCCGATTATTCGCGGCGCCAATGAAAAGGGTCTGGCCCAGATTTCCGGTGAAATGAAGGACCTCGCGACGCGGGCGAAGGACAGCAAGCTGGCGCCCGAGGAATATCAGGGCGGCTCGTTCAGCATTTCCAATCTCGGCATGTTCGGCATCAAGCAGTTTGACGCGGTGATCAATGAACCGCAGGGCTGCATTCTCGCGGTCGGCGCCGGCGAGCCACGACCCGTGGTGAAAAACGGCGAAATCGTCCCGGCAACGGTGATGAGCTGCACGTTGTCCTGCGACCATCGGGTGGTCGATGGGGCAACCGGCGCGCTGCTGTTGAGCGCCATCAAGCGGCTGATCGAATATCCCCCGGCGATGCTGCTCTAACTCTTTGACAAGGAAGCCCCATGGCTGACGAACAGTTCGACATCATCGTGGTTGGCGGCGGACCGGGTGGTTACGTCGCGGCGATCCGCGCCAGCCAGCTTGGCATGAAGGCTGCCGTGGTTGAGCGCGAGCATCTCGGCGGCATCTGCCTCAACTGGGGCTGTATCCCGACCAAGGCACTGCTGCGCACGTCGGAGATTCACCACATTCTTCATAATCTCGACGATTTTGGCCTGTCGGCGGACAATGTCTCGTTTGATATTGCCAAGATCGTCAAACGGTCTCGGACCGTGGCGCGGCGGCTCAGCCAGGGAATCGCGCACCTATTGAAGAAGAACAAGGTTACGGTTTTCGACGGTGCCGGAAAACTCGCCGGTGCGGGCAAAGTTGCCGTCACGGACAAGGAGGGCAACACACAGGAGCTGGCGGCCAAGCACATCGTGCTGGCGACTG
>JBLHKG010000457.1:0-3082 GCA_047619835.1 Alphaproteobacteria bacterium | reverse complement strand
TCTGACGCGGACCGGGCTGGGCACGGCGATCACACAGTTTTTTGGCAGCCATCTGGATCTCGGCGAAGTCAGCGACCGCAAGGTCAGGCGCGAGCTGTATGCGTTTGCCGCGATGGGCGGTTGCGTGCTGGGTATCTGGCTGTTCGGGTTTCTCGTCTTTTCGCCGCTTTTTGTCATTATGTGGATGATGGTGGGGAGGAAAACGCTCAAGGCCTCGGTCTATGGCGGTGTGTTCACTCTCATATTCATCTATCTGCTATTCGAGCTGGCCTTTAAATACGAGCTCTATCGCGGTGTCGTGTTTATCTGGCTATTGGACTTGTGACCCCGGGAAGGGATATCGTCGCCGCGATGGCCCGGCGGTAATTGCGGGTCGGAAGGAAATTAAACCGGTTCATTCAGGGAGAAAACATATGATCAAGAAGACTCTACTCGGCGCTGTTGCTCTTGGTGCAGCGATCGCATTACCGCAGGCGGTAAACGCCGCCTTCCCCGAAAAAAACATCACCTTCATTATCCCCTACTCACCCGGCGGCGGGTTTGATACCTACGTTCGCAAGATTGCGCCGATGATGGAGAAGCACCTGGCCAACAAGGTCAATGTCCTTCCCAAGAACGTAACCGGGGCCGGCGGGCGCAAGGCTCTGTCCGATCTCTACCGGGCCAAGCCGAATGGCTATTCCATCGCAATTTTCAACATGCCCGGCATGCTGCTCGACAAGATCATCGGCAAGAAAACCCGTTACGACATCGACAAGTTTGTCTGGCTGAGCCAGATCGCGGTGACCCCCTATACGTTAGCGGTCAATTCCAAGGGGCCGTACCAGTCGGTCAAGGCGCTTCAGGCGGCTTCGAACCTGAAATACCCGGTCACCAGTCCGGCCTCGACGGCAGCCGTTGCCGGTAAGATCATGGCGAACGCGCTCGGTATGAAGGTCCAGATCCTGCCCGGCTATAAGGGCTCGTCCAAGACCTCGCTGAGCATCATCCGGGGTGATACGCATCTTTCGCTGTTCGCCAATCGGCAATACGCAAAATATGCCAAGAGCGGCGACCTGAAAGCCGTTCTGTCCTTTGAGAAGAAAAGCCCGTGGCCAGGCGTGCCGACAGTCGGCGACATTGGCCATCCTGAGCTGGAGGTTCTGGCCACCGAGCGGATCATCGGCACCGTGCCGGGAACGCCCAAGGCAATCGCCAAAATTCTTGAGATGGCGCTGATCAAGGGCGGGAACGAGAAATCGATCCAGGCGTGGGCGAAGAAGGGCAAGCGCGCGCTCAACCCCACGACCGCCAAACAGACGGCAGCTCGCGTTCAGGAGCTGATCAAGTTCTATTCGACGTTTAAATCGATCCTCGCCGCCAAATAACGCAGCGATCATAACGCGGAAAGGGCGCTCCGTCGGGGGCGCCCTTTTTCGTGAGTTTGTTTCAGGCGCCTTCCCAGTGCGGCCAGTCGCCATGGCCGACGAACAGACCTTTTTCCTCGCGGCGGATCATCCACGGGCGTGCCGCGGCGGCGGGAATGGTTTCGTGGTTGAGCGGCGTCCAGTGCTCGCCGATATAGTCTGAATCCATGCCGGTTTCGGCCAGCCCGCCGGCCGGGTTCTGGAAATACCAGAACCAGCCGGAGCCGAAATAATGCCGGCCCGGGCCGATATGCGATTGCCAGCCCTGTTCTTCCATATGGGTGCCGCAGCGCAGCACCTCGTCATAATCCTGTACTTCATAGGCGACATGCTGAAAGCCGAAATTCCTGTCGTCGTGATTGAGGAACAGATTGTGATGGTCGTGTGACGCGCCGGCGCGCATGAAAAACCCCAGCCCCTTGATTGATTCGGTCAGCTTGAAACCCAGCCGGTCCATGTAAAATTGCGCGTGGCGTTCGGTGTCGCCGGGCGCCCAATAAACCGCATGGAAGATACGTTCCTGCCGGTGATGGGCGCGGGAAAATATCTCGGCGCGCTCATTCTTGCGGGGCGCATTCCATGCCGTATTGGAAGCGGGCAATTCGACGGGTTCGGGGGTGCGTGCGGTTAGTCTGAAGCCGATGCGGTAGCCGTAATCGTCGTGGCTGTGCAGTGTTCCGTCGCTACCGGCTGTGACCTCGCGGTCGCTTGTAAGCTCGGCGCCGATGGCCTCGACCGATGCCTTGTCTTGAACGCCCCAGATCACCTCTCGTGCGGTCGGGCCCGGCACGGACGCCGGTGGCAGCGACGGGTCATCGATCGCCCGAATGTGGATGGTGGTGTTATCCGGCAGGCTGAAATCCGATCCGGCAATGCCGTTCTCGGCCAGGGTCAGCCCCCAATCGACATGAAAACGGGTCGAGGCTTCGATATCGTCCGTCCCGTAGATGATCGATTCAACGCCGGTAATGTTCATTTCCGTCTCCTGCTTGGCCTTGTCAGCCCCAAGGATCCTGACCCGCCGCTTCATGTCCGGCGATCTGTCCGGTCACCAGACATTCGGCGAGATTGCCGCCCGACATATAGAGATGCCCCCAGGCGCTGCCCAGCTCACCCGCGGCATAGAGCCGGGGGATCGGCTGGTCTTCCACATTGATGATGCGCTGTTTTTCGTCATGTTCCGGTCCGCCCTGCGTGTTGGAGACCACCGGCCAGACCTGTCCGGCATAGAACGGCGCGCGCTGGATCTTCATCATGGTGCCCGGCGGGCGACCGAAATCGACATCCTTCCTGGTGGTGCAAAGCTCGTTCCAGCGGTCCAGCGTCGCCTGCAGGATATCCGGATCGACATCGATGATACCGGCAAGTTCGGCGACGGAGTCCGCCTTCTTCACCAGACCCGACTCAATCTCCTGCATATTGTCCTGGCTCCAGTCGTAATGGGCGTCCGGATCGTTGCGCGTCGGCGAGCCAATGCGATAGCGTCTGCGGCCCACCTCGTCGAAGATCACCCAGGATGGAATGCGCGGGAAATCCTGCGTCACCGTGTCGAAATGCTCCATCGGCCGGTGCGAGGTATCCTGCGTATAGGGCGGATTCTCGTTCATATAGCGCTTGCCGTATTTGTCGATGACGATCCAGGTCATCTGCACCACGGCGGTCGACTCGCGCCCCGG
>JBLHKG010000456.1:0-3088 GCA_047619835.1 Alphaproteobacteria bacterium | reverse complement strand
ACGATCTCAACAAGAAGATGACGCTGGTCGATTACGTGCCGTGCTATCGCTCACTGGCCGGCACCGGCAATGCGATGGGGTTTCTGTACTGGGAATAGGGACGAGAGGGGCGGTTTGAAACCGCCCCTTACAGACCAGCGAGGCTCCGTAGGGGCGGGTTTCAAACCCGCCCGCCTTACTAAATCTCCACCCCGGTCGCGGCAAACGCGGCGCGCGCCGCATCGGTCGCCAGATAATCCATCAGCGCCTTTGCTTCCGCTGTCTTGTCGGACCGCGTCAGCTTCGCCGCGACATAGCGGTTGATCATCTGGATTTCCTCGGGCAGTGGGCCGGCCCAGGCGACGCCCTTTTCGCGGAAAAACAGGATTTCGGTGGCGACGCCAAACGCGATTTCGCCTGCCGTCGTGCCGGCGCTAATATGCTGGTTGACCATTGTCCCGGTGTCGTAGCGCGTCAGCCTGGGCTCGATCTCTTCCGTGAGGCCGAGATCGGCAAACACCCGCTCCAGATGGACGCCGCTCGGCGCCTCGGTAATGACCACAGACTTTGCCGCGTGAAGCGATGCCGCGAAGGCGACCATGGTCGAAACATCGGGCAGCGGCTCGCCATGCCGCACCGCCGCGCCGATGCGGATCGTTCCCAACAGGGTGGTCACCGCCAGATCGACCAGACCGTCCCCGGCCAGCTCTTCCAGCATCGCCGTCGTTACCATGATTATATCGGCGTCGGTCGCGCCCGCCTTGACGTGCTCTGTGATCAGATGGCCGTGATTGGTCGGCGTTTCGATTTCGATGCTTAGGTCGCGTTTGATAACGCCGGCCAGCGCGCCAATCCCTTCGCGCGTCGCCCCAGCGGTATAGATCTTGAGTGTGCTCACTCGATCGGTACGGGCGTCGTGGGGAAGGCCGGATCGCCATGGGTCTCGATGGCGGCAAGCCGCCGCAGGAAATAATCGAAATTGCGTTTCCAGCCGCCGGAGCCTTTGACGCCGCCATGCTTGGCCGCCAATTCCGCGTCGTTCGGCCATTCCCATTTGAGCCCGCTGGCGGCGATCATGATGTGTTCGCGGCAGGCCTCCTCGATATAGGCGCCGATTGTAACGACCTCTTCGACGCTGCCGCCGCAGAACACCACCCCGTGATTGCGCAGCAGCACCGTGTTGTGATCGCCCAGCACTTCCGCCATTTCGGCCGCGACATCGACGTTACGGATCAGCTCCGAGGTGGTGGTGAAGCGGGGCGGCGACACAGGAAAATGCGCGCCGGAATTGGCCACCGCGCGCAACGGCTCGTCGACCGCCGAGAACATGCGGCAATAGACCGGATGGGAATGAACCACGGACATAACATCGTCGCGGCGGCGGAAAATCTCGGCATGGATCGGCCATTCGCTGTGCCGTCGCCCTTCGCCGCCAATCTTGTGGCCGTCGATATCGAGCAGCACGAAATCGCGCCGGTCGAACACCTCGCCAAAGGTGATGCCCCAGCGCTTGAGCCAGAAACCGCGCCCGTCCGGATCGCGCAGCGACAGATGGCCGAGCGTGCGGCTGCCATGACCCTCCATCTCCAGAATGCGGCAGGCCCGCGCCGCCTTGTCGAGTTCCGTGCCAAGTGCCTCGCCGATGGCGATGGGTGCTTCGATATCCTGTGTCGCCATTTGCTGCTCCTCCCCTTTTCCAAAATGGAATTGTCGGGCAGTGTGAGAGCAGGTGACGGCTTCGTCAAACGGGTACAGGGAGAAGAAATATGGAATCGCTTAAACTCACCATGGCGGCGCAGGATTACGATCACATGCGCGACCTCACCAGCGGCGAAATCAAGGCCCAGGGGATCGACATCATCCCGCTGTTTTACCGGCCGCATGACGCGTTCTACCGCTTCATGACCTATTCCGAATGGGAGATTTCGGAGATGTCGATGGGCGGCTATTGCGCCTCGGTGGCCGACGGCACCAACAAAGGAATCGGCATCCCGGTGTTTCCGTCGAGGGTGTTCCGCCAGTCGGCGATTTTTGTGCGGGACGATGGCAGCATCAAAAAGCCGGAAGACCTCGCCGGCAAGCGCGTCGGCGTGCCGGAATGGGGCATGACGGCAGTAATTTATATCCGCGGCTGGCTGACCCATCAGATCGGCATTCCGCTTTCCGATATCGACTGGGTCCAGGCCGGTATGAACCAGCCGGGCCGGACCGAAAAGATCGATCTCGGCAACCTGCCCGACGGTGTCACCCTGACGCAAATCGCCGACAAATCCTGCAACGAGATGCTGCTGTCGGGTGAGCTCGATGCGATCTTTACCGCTGCGCCGCCCGCCGGGTTCAAATCGGGCAAGCTGCGCCGGCTGTTCCCGGACTTTCAGCCGGTGGAGAGCGATTATTTCGACGCAACCGGTATCTTTCCGATCATGCATTGCATGGTGATCCGCAATGACACTTACGAGCGCCACCCGTGGGTGGCCACCAGCCTGATGAAGGGTTTTGAGGAAGCACGCGACCGGTCGGTGGCGCGGATGATGAACCATGGCACCCAGGTGCCGATGCCGTGGACTTTTCTCGCCGTCGAGGAATACAAGCGCCGGATGTTCCCCGACAGCGAATACTGGCCCTACGGGATTGAGCCCAACCGCACGACGCTCGATGCTTTTCTGCAATATTGCGATGAGCAGGGCGTGACATCGCGGAAACTCTCGGTCGAGGAAATTTTTGCGCCGGAAGTCCAGACTGACGCCCGGGAGTAGCAGAGGGAATCCGCTCATTGTTTGAGCCATCCGCTAAAATTCTGTATAATCCCCCATCTGAAGTCAGGCTATCCGAGCGGAGAACAAAACATGGCGACACAGCTCAAGGAAACCAGCGCTTACAGCGTCAAACCGCTTCATTCCCGCATCGGGGCGGAGGTCAGCGGCATCGATCTGACGCAGGAGCTTAGCGCAGACACCATCGCCTGGATTCGTCAGGCCTGGGCCGACCACACGCTGCTGCTGTTCCGGGGGCAGGAAATCTCCGACGACGATCAGCTTCGCCTTTGCGCCGAGTTCGGGCCCATCGCCACCCGCGTCATTCCGCCGCCCGGCACGCCGATGCCGAAGGG
>JBLHKG010000455.1:0-3088 GCA_047619835.1 Alphaproteobacteria bacterium | reverse complement strand
ACGATGGCTTCTCCGCCATCCAGCGTGTTCCTCATTATTTTTCTCCCAATTGATATTTCGTTAGCCGAATTGTCTCATTCTTTCTTGGATCAGGCCATCGCTGGCATGAATTTTGCTATTGCTGGGGTCGGCTGGGTATGGCGTCCAGTCCGGTGACCCATTTTTGTGCTGATCGGAACCACCCCTGAGTAGAGGGGATAAGCTGTGATGCCTGGTTTGCGGTAGGGACGCGGACCCGGAACATCCTCGGCGTGTCTCCCTCTTTCACCGATGTGGAATAGAGATGCGTGCCGCAATCCGGGCAAAATACCTGCTCGCGCTTGCCGCCGCTTGCGGCTGTTTTTACATATACTTTGAGAGTGCCGCTGAGCAGCTTGAAACTCTGCTCCGTCACCGGCACGCCGACCCGAAAAGCGGAGCCGGAAAATTTTTGACAATCGGTGCAATGGCAGATGCCGACCGCATGTTCGTCGGCCTCCGCTTCATAGGTGATCGAGCCGCATTGGCAGCTACCGTCGATCTTCATGCCTAAATTCCTTCTGTTTAATCAGGTAATTCAATCACGTCGAAGCCGCGTGCCTTGTCGGTGATATAGACGAGGCCACGATGGTCAAATTCGACGTCGTTGGTCTGGGGTGCATCGGTGCCGCGTCCGGGTTCCGGGATAAAGAATCCAACTTCTTCCGGCTGTTCCGGTTTGGCGATGTCGATGATCCGAAGCCCGGCGGCAAACCAGGTGACGAATACCCGTGTATCATCAAGCGCCTCGCGGAACTGATGCGCGCCAAACCGCATATGCGGTTCGTTATAGGGCGATGCTTCCTCCGGTACGTGAAAGGTCGACAGCAGCTTAATTTCGCTGAGATCGCCGACATCGAAGACATAAAGCGGTGCGTGAGGTTTGCCTTCGTCGGGACCGCGATGGGTGCGTTCCTCGTCGGTACCGATTGCGATATCGCGCCCGTCGATCTGGAATGGCACCCGCATCAGTGTGTGGCTGGGCTCCGCGGCTTCCGGATGCGGGTCATAGGTGGACAGGGTTTTCGGATTCTTTATGTCGTTGATATCGATGATCGCAAAACCTGATCCCCAGAGACCTGCATATAGCTGATCGCCATGCCGTAGCCCGTGATGCAGACGATGTTCAGCGCCTAGCGGGCTGGGCTTTTCGCCGGCGGCTGAATTCTGGCCTGGCATCCACCAGCGTGAGACTTCCTCGACTTTGGTCGGATTGCTGATGTCGTAAATCATCAGCATGTGGCCGATAAAACCGTCCATCTCGGTTGAAATATAGGCGTATTTGTCGTCCATATCGAAACGGTGGACGCCCTTACCGCCGGTCTTCTGGAAGGTGATTAGTTTGGGGTTGGTCCGGTCCGAAATATCGTAGATTTTGAACCCGCCCTCGTCGAAATTAGGCTCCTTGCGGACACCATGTTGCGGGCGCTGTTCGCTATTGACCACCATGATGTCGCCATTGACCCGGACCTTGTGCGAATGGGTCTGCGGATTGTCGTGCATCAGGGTCGATAGAACCTTTGGATTGCGCGGATCAGAGATGTCGAGGATCGATGTTCCCTCCGGGCCGTACATATAGCCGAGATAGGCGTAGTTTCCCTCGATTGTTATCTGGCCGGCACCGCCGAGATCCATACGGCAGAGATGGTTGATCCCGTCGGAGCTCATCGGCGCTCCGCTGCCTGATTTCATCTGTGTGGCCATGACAGCCTCCCTGATAGAAGTGAAAAAATACCGTGCTAATTCCGCGTGCTCATTCCAGTGTATCCGATCAGCCTGTACTGTCACCTCGCATGGCGCAAATATTCGGCATTGGGAAGAATGAATATCGGAATGGGTAGATTATGACGGAACAGGCTGCCGCCTCCGCCGCTCAGCTTGAACGCGAGGCCGGGTTTATTTCCCGCATTAAAACACGGAACCTTGCGCCGCTCTGGGCCAACCGACGAGGCGTGGATCTCTCCAAACCTGCGTCGACGGCTGTTCCCGCGCGTTGGCGCTATGACGATATTCGTCCCGATATCGCGGAAGCCGGTGAGATCATCACAGCGGAGGATGCGTTCCGCCGGGTTCTCGTGCTTGAGAACCCGTCCTATCCCGGCGAGATGCGGGTGACCAACACGCTTTATGCCGGGCTACAGCTGGTTCGACCGGGAGAAATAGCGCCGTGTCACCGCCACAGTCAGACGGCGCTCCGCTTCATCGTCGAAGGCGAAGGGGCGTTTACGTCGGTCGATGGCGAACGGGCCTGGATGCAGCCGGGCGATTTTATCGTCACCCCACACGGGAGCTGGCATGACCATGCAAACGAAGGCGACGAACCGGTAGTCTGGCTTGATGTGCTTGATACCCCGCTGGTCGGGTTTCTCGATACGGTGTTCCGGGAAAGTTATCCCGCACCGCGCCAGCAGATCAGCGTGCCGGACGGCACGTCGCCGGCGCGCTTTGGCGCCAATATGCTGCCCGAGGGATATACCGCTGCCAGCCTGGCGACGCCGGTATTTCATTACCCCTATGCGAGGAGCCGCGCTGCGCTGGTCGCGCTGGCCTCTGCCGGCCTGTTCGATCCGTGTCATGGCCTTCGGATGCAATATGTGAACCCGGCCAATGGCGACCATGCGACGGCAACCATGGGCGCCTTTCTGCAATATTTGCCGGCGGCATTTCGGGGTGAGCCTTTCCGCTCAACCGAGGGCATTCTGTTCTGCGTGGTCGAGGGACACGGACGGATTGTAACCGATAACGAGACCTTCGAATGGGGGCCGCGGGATCTGGTGGTCGTCCCCGGCTGGCATACATTCAGGCTGGAAGCCGATGAAGATACCATCCTGTTCAATGCGTCGGATCGTCCGGTCCAGGAAAAACTGGGCCTCCTGCGCGAAGACCGTTTTGAATAATAACGAAGAGGGAGGCTTAAAGTGACTGACGAGAATTTGCCGGCCGATATTGATCCTGAATCCCGTTCACGGATGAAACTGCCACGGCGCGAGGATCTGCCGGAGGAATTTCGCGAGATACATGATCATTTCACCGATCCCAGCGGCTCGTCCTATGTGGGGTTGCGGGGGCC
>JBLHKG010000454.1:0-3089 GCA_047619835.1 Alphaproteobacteria bacterium | reverse complement strand
GCGCAACCAATGACGACAGCACCCGCTATGTCACGGTTCGTTTCGGCAACGTGCTGGGGTCGACCGGCTCGGTCGTGCCGTTGTTCCAGCGCCAGCTTGCAGCCGGCGGCCCGCTGACCGTGACCCATCCCGATATGAAGCGCTATTTCATGACCGTGCGCGAAGCGGTTGAGCTGGTGCTGGAGGCAACCGTGCTGGGCCTGCGCTCGACCGCTGGCGCCGGACGGGTATATGTGCTGGATATGGGCGAGCCGGTGCGGATCGCCGATCTCGCCCGGCAGATGATCCTGCTGGCCGGGCTGCGTCCGGATGAGGACATCAAGATTACCTATACCGGGCTCCGTCCCGGTGAAAAGCTGTTTGAGGAAATCCTGCATGATTCGGAAGCGCCCGAGGCGACCGATCATGCCCGCATTTTTCTCGCGGCGCCGCGCACCGCCGGGATCGACGCCGTCAGTGCGCTGATCGATGAGCTGATCGAAGCGGCCCGCGCCGGCGATGACGACGCCATTATCGCCGCCATCCGCCTGCATGTTCCCGAATATATTCCCGAAGCCGGAGGCCCGATTCGCATCGTCGCCGGCTGATCCATCACCTCGAAAGGCCGCCAAGAATACATCATGACTGACCAGACTCCCCTTAAAATCGAAAGGGCGCTGATTTCAGTGTCCGACAAGACCGGGCTCGTTAAGCTCGGCAGGTTTCTCGCCGATTCCGGCGTTGAAGTGCTCTCCACCGGCGGCTCGGCGAAGGCGCTGGAAGATGCCGGCATCAAGGTCACCGAAGTCGGCGCGCATACCGGCTTTCCCGAAATCATGGATGGCCGCGTCAAGACGCTTCACCCGCTGGTCCATGGCGGCATTCTCGGACGGCGCACCGATCCCGCGCATATGGCCGCGATGGAGAAGCACGGCATCGCGCCGATCGATCTTGTGGTCGTCAATCTCTACCCGTTCGAAGCGACCGTCGCCGCCGGCGCCGATTTTGAAACCTGTGTCGAAAATATCGATATCGGCGGGCCGACCCTGATCCGCGCCGCCGCCAAAAACCATGAAAGCGTCACCGTGGTGACCGATCCTGACGATTACCAGGCGGTAATCGAGGCGATGACACAGAATGGCGGCGCGACGACCGACGATCTGCGCCGCAGACTTGCTGCCGCCGCCTATGCCCGCACCGCATCCTATGACGCCGCCATCGGCGCGTGGTTTGCCGGCCAGACGGAAGACCCGCTGCCGAAACGCTTCTCAATTTCCGGCATCCGCGCGCAGACCATGCGCTATGGCGAGAACCCGCATCAACAGGCCGCGTTTTACCGGACAGGCGATAGCCGCCCCGGGGTTTCTACGGCTGAGCAAATCCAGGGCAAGGAGCTCAGCTACAACAATCTCAACGACACCGACGCGGCGTTCGAGCTCGCCGCCGAGTTCGACCGGCCGGCGGTGGCGATCATCAAACATGCCAACCCGTGCGGCGTCGCGTTGGGCACAGACATTCTCGACGCCTACGGTCGCGCGCTGCGTTGCGATCCGGTCAGCTCCTTTGGCGGCATCATCGCGATCAACCGACCGCTCGATGCCGCTGCCGCCGAGGCGATGGCCGAATTGTTTCTTGAGGTCATCATCGCGCCGGAAATCACCGCCGAGGCCCGTGCCGTGCTGGCAAAGAAGAAGAATTTACGGGTGCTGGAAACTGGTGCCATGCCGGACCCCGCCGCCGCCGGCATGACGATGAAGATGCTGTCCGGCGGTTTTCTGCTGCAGGGCCGCGACAATGCCCGCGTTGGTGCTGCCGATCTGACTTGCGCGACAAAACGCGAGCCCACATCGCAGGAGCTGTCGGATCTGCTGTTCGCCTTCGCCGTCTGCAAGCATGTGAAATCCAACGCCATCGTCTATGCAAAGGGTGGCGCAACGGTCGGTATCGGCGCGGGCCAGATGAGCCGGGTCGATTCCTGTCGCATCGCCGCGCAGAAATCAGCCGATGCCGCAGAGGCCGCAGGCGAAGCTGAACCGCTCGCGAAAGGATCCGTGGTCGCCTCGGATGCGTTTTTCCCGTTCGCCGACGGGCTGCTGACCGCCGCCGCTGCCGGGGCCACCGCCGTGATCCAGCCGGGCGGCTCGATCCGCGACGACGAGGTGATTGCCGCCGCCGACGAGCACAATCTCGCCATGATGCTCACCGGCATCCGGCATTTCCGGCATTGACGTAAACCGCTTTCGCGGTGGGGAGAGGGCCGGTGCTGAATATTCCTAAGAGTTTTCCCGCACCGTCAACAGTATCAACGCGCCGGCGGTGATGAAGACCAGCACGGTTGCCATGCCGGCGCGTTGCGAGGCGAAGGCGGTTGTCACCAGAGCCAACACCGCCGGGCCGAGAAACGCGGTGGCCTTGCCGGATAGCGCGAACAGGCCGAACATTTCGGTCATCTGATCGGGCGGGGCCAACCGTGCCATGAGCGAGCGGCTGGCCGCCTGGGCCGGACCCATGAAAATACCAATACAAAGGCCAAGCGCCCAGAATGCCGCCTTGCTGTCGATCAGCAGCAGCGGAATACCGATGATGATGATGGCGGAAAGCGCGATCAACACGGTCCGCCGTGGTCCGATCCAGTCATCGATCCAGGCAAAACCTGCGGCCCCCAGCCCTGCGGTCAGGTTGAGGGCGATGCCGAACAGGATGATTTCATCGATCTCCATCCCGAACGTGCCGGCGGCGTAGATCCCGCCAAAGGCAAACAGCGTGTTGAGCCCGTCGATATAGAGCAGCCGCGCCAGCAGGAAGCGGAAGACCGGACCGGTGCGGTGGATCGATTTCAGCGTCCTGCCCAGCGCAATCATCCCGTCGCGCACCGCTATGCCAATCGGCAGACCCGTCGTCGGCGCATCGGGCGTGAACAGATAGAGCGGCAGCGAAAAGACCAGAAACCACACCGCCACCAGCGGCCCGACGATACGGATATGTTCCGCGCTCTCCTTGTCGAGACCAAACGGCGGTGTCTCCGGCTGAATAAGGACGACCAGCGCCAGCGCGAGGCAGCACAGCCCACCGGCATACCCCAGCCCCCAGCCCCAGCCCGACAACCGGCC
>JBLHKG010000453.1:0-3099 GCA_047619835.1 Alphaproteobacteria bacterium | reverse complement strand
CCCCGTATATAATGTCATAACGCGCGGAGCCCCGCTTTGTGGTCCGGATTCGGGGCCGGCGACTTTCGTCATAACCTCGCGCGGCAGGACTTTTGCTTTTTGATCGACCGTTTTTCGGACCTTACTGCCGGCGTCGACCGTGGCAAACATCCGGCGCATCGCCGCACTTGTAATCTCCGCACCTTTACGGAGCTGTACCGCTTTTTCGTTTGTGCCGGCGCGTGAAATTTTTTGTTCGAGGCGCAAGGCGTCATCGTTGTGATAGCGTCGCCAGATGGCATCGAGAAACACAACAACCGCTTCATCCAGGGGAAATGTCGTAATCTGCGGCCGGCCATTCTCAAGCATCCGATACAGATTGGGCTCGAGCGGTCCGGCATCGTCTATCACGAAGACCGACGGCATCAGACGTCTGCCGCCATAGGCGGCGGCATAGTGCGCCTGCGCCAAAAACAACAGGCACTGGAGAGCACGGGGCTGCAGATAGCTGTCTTCTTTTCGGGCCCGGTCAAGAAGCCAGAAGGCAATGTCATAGCTCGTAGTGGCGGCAGGTTTCATCGTCCACCGTTATCGCCGGATTTCCTCAACAGCCGGTTAATGGCAGCCAACGTTCTGCCGGCCTTTCTTTTCTCCGTGTGGCTGCTAAATTATCGCAATTGTCGAAAACATATTTCTGTATCGAAGGGATTTTCAATGGGACTGCCAGAAGCAGGAAGCAAGCCAGCCGGATTTTCGTTACCCAATCAAGATGGGAAAAGCATCAGTCTTGCGGATTATGCCGGTAAAAATGTGTTGGTCTGGTTTTTCCCGCGCGCCTTTGGCGGCGGATGAACCAAAGAGGCACAAGGGTTCCGTGACCGAACCCAGGACTTCAAGGAAAAAAACACCGAATTGCTCGGCATCACCTTCAGTTCCCCGCAGGATCTGAAAACCTGGATTGGCGAAACCGGTCTGACGACCGATCTCCTATGCGATGCCGACCGCGCCGTCGCTCTCGCATACGGTGCCGCGGAAACCGCCGATCAGGAACGTGCTACGCGGGTTTCCGTACTCATCGGCGCAGACGGCAGGGTGATAAAAACCTGGACCAAACCCGAACCCGAGAACCACCCCTCCGAAGTTCTCGGAGATTTGGGCTGATATCTCCGACAAACCGCCGCAATCTCCGTAGATTTGACCATGGGGATTCCACCCATGGGGTTGTCGCCATGAACGCATCGGACCAGAGCACTATCCGACCAAATGGAATCAATTTGATGGGGCGTATCGGCTTCCCGGTCAGGCGCGGTGTGAAGCGCGATGCTTTCGCATCGGGCAAGCGCCGCAACGCAGCCGGGGCGCCGATACGCCCCACCGAAGGCCGGGTTCTTTTACCCCGTGGCGGCGTTGCGCTTCTTTGCCAATGCGGCGCATCGCCAGGCGAAGCGCGCCTGACCACGGGGCAAAATAATCCCGGTCAAATGGTTCCATTAGGTCGGATAGTGCTCTAGTTTATAAAAGCCCTGTAACGGGCACTGTCATCCAGTATTGAGAAGAGAGAACGACGTCATGGACATGACTGGCGAATATCGAATTCCGGCGCCACGGCAGAAGGTATGGGACGCGCTCAACGACCCGGAAATTCTGTCCAAATGCATCCCCGGCTGCCAGGAACTCAACAAGCATTCCGATACAGAGCTGTCCGCGACGGTTAAAACCAAGGTCGGGCCGGTTTCCGCTACCTTCAAGGGGAAGGTCACGCTGTCGGACATCAACCCGCCGGCCGGCTACACTATTTCCGGCGAAGGCACCGGTGGCGCTGCAGGATTCGCCAAAGGCGGCGCCGAGGTTTCGCTCGAAGAAGACGGCGACGGAACGATTCTGCGCTATACCGCCAAAGCCCAGGTCGGCGGCAAGCTGGCCCAGATCGGCTCACGCCTGATCGATGCCACCTCCAAGAAGATGGCGGGTCAGTTTTTTGACAAGTTCGCTGCCGAAGTCGGTGGCGCCGCGGCGTCAGAAGCGGTTGCTGCTCCGACGGTAGTTCCGGCGGCTGACGCGCCCGCATCTACCGGCGGAATAAGTCCGATGGTGTGGATCGGCGGGCTGATTGCGGTCGTTATCGTTGTGCTGATCGTGCTTAACTGATGACCGAATTCCAGTCGGTGATTCACCCCCGAATTGAAGGCCTGAATCGAGGCGTTCTGGCGGGTTGACCGCACGCGATTTCGCGTGATACTTGCCAGATGAACCGGGGCGGCAGCGCCGCACTGAAAAATTTGCAATCCGACAGGGCCCAGCGCCTGACCGAACGAGGAAAAGATCCGATGACCGTTAAGTTTTCAATGACCATCAATGGCAAGGAAGTCCAGGGCGAGTCCGAGGACCGCACGCTGCTGGTGCAGTTCATCCGTGAACATCTGGGCCTGACCGGTACCCATGTCGGCTGCGACACCACGCAGTGCGGCTGCTGCACGGTGCATGTCGATGGCCTGCCGATGAAATCCTGCACCATGCTGACAGCCCAGGCCGACGGCAAGAACATCACCACCATCGAAGGCCTCGCCACGGATGGCGAACTGCACCCGATGCAGGCCGCCTTCCGCGAGAACCACGCTCTGCAGTGCGGCTTCTGCACCCCGGGAATGGTGATGAGTTCAATCGGCATCGTCGATCGCCACAAAGGCGAAACCCTCGACGAGAAAACCGTACGTCGTGAACTCGAAGGCAACATCTGCCGCTGCACCGGCTATCACAACATCGTCAAAGCCGTTCTTGCCGCGTCGGAGGTCATGAACAAGGCCTGACGCGATGGCGGGTGGCGGAATCGGAGACAGCGTACGCCGGACGGAAGACCAGCGTTTTCTTACCGGCACAGGCACCTACACGGACGACGTCAACCGTCCCGGTCAAGGCCACGCTGTTATTCTTCGCTCGCCACATGCCCACGCGACGATAAATTCGATCAATACTGACAAGGCGGCTTCGGCGCCCGGAATCATTGCTGTCTTTACCGGCAAGGACCTGGCTGACGACGGCGTTGGCAGCCTGCCCTGCGGCTGGGGAATTACCCAGATCGATGGCACACAAATGGCCGAACCAGCCCATCCTGTCCTCCAG
>JBLHKG010000452.1:0-3101 GCA_047619835.1 Alphaproteobacteria bacterium | reverse complement strand
ACGGCATCCACCGAGGGCACTCTTGATTGAGGGGATTTAGCGGCCCGCGACATAGACACCTCCGGAGACACGAAAACGGCGGGTGATCAAAGACCCCCCGCCGAATTCGCTGGTTTTAAAATGCCGGATAGCGCGTTCAGCCCGCCAGCTGTTCCTTGATGGCCGCTTCCCAGCCGTCAGGATCAAAACCGCGGGGCCCTTCGGCGCAGACGAAAGTGATGATCCCTTCGGCATCGATGACATAGAGCCGGATCGGCGAGGCGACATATTTCTTTTCGACCTCATCGTCGATGGTGTCGATGAGCATCGGGTATTTGAGATCGAGTCCGATCTGGCAGGCATTGCCGATTTCAGCCCGCTCGTCGGCATTTGTCGGCGCGTCGAAGATAACCTCCTCATAGAGGTTCTGCGGCGTCTGCCAGCCATCTGAGGGATGCGCTTCACAAACATAGATAAGCTGGAACTGAACATCGTTTTTGTAGGTCTCGAAGATTTCGTTCAGCCGCACGGACTGAATACGAAAGGGGGGTCATGTGTAGGAGCCGAAGAGAAGCGCAACCGGCTTCCCCCGCAGGCTCGAAAGGCTGACGGTCTCGCCGGTGCGTTTCTTTGCGCGGTCGAGCACCTCAAGCTCAAAATCGGGCGCCACATCGCCGACTTTCGGAACGCCATCCTGCCGCGCTTTCTGTGCCGCCATCATCACGTCGAACTCGTCGGCCGACATGTCGGAGATCTGCAGCCAGACTTCCCGTTTCTCCGGGAAACTCATCCCGTTGCTCGAGAAATCCTTGAAATGATCGTAATTTGGATCCACCGCTATTCTCCGTGCAGGTTCAATTATGCGCGAGCCTAGAAAGAACAGTGTTTGCGGGCAATGGCAAATATGCGATCTTCACGGAGAGGTGACACCGCCGAACGGTGACACCCTTCGCAACAGGAGTAGCAAATGGCTGACAAGCTCTATGCGGGCGACGCCTTCCCCAGCCTGACCCTCAATCTGGTCGGTGGCGGAACGGCAACGGTACCCGAAATATCAGGCGCCAAATATCAGATTATCCTCTTCTATCGAGGACACTGGTGACCTTACTGCCGCCGGCAGTTAGCCGGCTTCGCCAGTGAAAAAGCGGGGCTCGATGCCCTGAACGCAACCGTTCTCGGCGTCAGTGTCGATGACGCAGAAAATGCCGCAACAATCGCGAGCGATCTCAACTTCCCGGTCGCCTTCGGCGCCACCCGCGAACAGGGTGAAGCCACCGGAGCCTGGTGGGGCGACAATCGGGGCGGCTGCATCCAGCCCTCCGAATTCATCATCGGAGCAGACGGCAAGGTTATCTCTTCGACCTATAGCTCCGGTCCGATTGGACGGGTAGATGCCGCCGATGTCGTGAAGCTGCTCAATTTCTATGAGAAGCGAGACGCCAAGTAAGATGCGATCTAACCGATTTAACGGTCAGCCTGTGCAGATGGGCTGACCGTTTTTTCGTCGCACAAAATGTGAAAATTTTCCGCTAAATTATTTTCCATTCAGACGTAGCCAGCCCCCTCCCCCACCCGGCCACCCATAAGGATACTCTCGTGGGTGGCCGGGTGGGGGAGGGGGCTGGTGCGATTCCACGTGAGTGGAAATTGCCCTAGAAAAAAGAGATTTCCCCTGCGTTATAAGGTGGAGAAAATCTGTCATTCGGTGTTTTATGTGCGCCGCATATGGATAATTGTTTAAAAATGGTCACAATGCGCGGAAATCCGCGGGTTTCGGCATATACCGAAAAAGCGATGGGGCCGAGAGGAGCATTGGGGAACGATGACTGAATATAAATCCGATATTGAGATCGCCCAGGCAGCAACGATGCGACCGGTGCTCGACATCGCCAAAGAGCGGTTCGGCATCGCCGCCGAACATCTCGACCCGTACGGCCATTTCAAGGCAAAGCTTTCTCTCGATTATCTGGCCGCTCTGCCGGAAAAACCCGATTCAAAACTGATTCTCGTCACTGCCATGACGCCGACCACTGCCGGCGAAGGCAAAACCACCACGACGGTCGGGCTCGGCGATGGTCTCAACCGGATCGGCAAGGATGCCGCAATCTGCCTGCGCGAGCCGTCGCTCGGCCCGTGCTTCGGCATGAAGGGCGGCGCCGCCGGCGGCGGTTACGCCCAGGTCCTGCCGATGGAGGAAATCAATCTCCACTTTACCGGCGACTTTCATGCCATCGGCGCCGCCAATAATCTGCTGGCCGCGCTGATCGACAACCATATTTACTGGAACCAGGAACCGCATCTCGATCCGCGGCGTATTTCATGGCGGCGTGTCGTCGACATGAATGACCGCGCGCTCCGCTCTATCGTCTCTTCGCTCGGCGGTGTCGCCAACGGGTTCCCGCGCGAAGACGGGTTTGACATAACCGTCGCCTCAGAAGTCATGGCGATTTTCTGCCTGGCGGAGAGCGTCATGGACCTGCAGGAGCGCCTCGGCAAGATCATCGTCGGCTATACGCGGACCCGCGAGCCGGTCTATGCCAGCGACCTCAAGGCCGAAGGGCCGATGACCGCGCTGCTCAAGGATGCGCTCAAACCCAATCTGGTACAGACGCTGGAAGGCAACCCCGCCTTCATCCATGGCGGACCGTTCGCCAATATCGCCCATGGCTGCAATTCGGTAATCGCTACCAAGGCGGCGCTCAAGCTCGCCGATTATGTCGTGACGGAAGCCGGGTTCGGCGCCGATCTCGGGGCCGAGAAATTCTTCAACATCAAATGCCGCAAAGCGGGACTGACCCCTGCCGCCGCCGTCGTGGTCGCCACCATCCGCGCGCTCAAGATGCATGGCGGCGTCGCCAAGGATGACCTCGGCAAGGAAGACCTCGGCGCACTGGAAAAAGGTCTCGACAATCTGGAACGCCATGTCCAGAACGTCCTCAGCTTCGGCGTTCCCGCCGTGGTCGCCATCAATCGATTTGTCACTGATACCGATGCGGAGATCGCGCTGGTTCGCGACCGCTGCAGCGCGCTCGGCGCCGATGCCATCGAATGCACCCATTGGGCGGACGGCGGTGCCGGCACTGAAGAGCTGGCCCATAAAGTCGTCGCGCTGGCCGAGGGTA
>JBLHKG010000451.1:0-3104 GCA_047619835.1 Alphaproteobacteria bacterium | reverse complement strand
GCTATCCGCGAGAGCTTTCCGGCGGACAGCAGAGCCGCGTCGCCATCGCGCGGGCGCTGATCACCGAACCGCTGGTCCTGCTGATGGACGAGCCCTTCGCCGCGCTCGACGCCCTCACGCGGGAAGAGCTGCAGGACGATCTGTTGCATCTTTGCGACCTGCAGAAAACGACAGTTCTGTTCGTCACCCATGACATCAGCGAGGCCATCTATCTGGCGGACCGCGTGGCGGTGATGGACCAGGGGCAGATCCGGCACGGTCTGGCGGTTGACCTCGTCCGGCCGCGCGAACGGGAAATCCGGTACAGCGCCCCTTTCAACGCGCTGTGCCTCGACGCCCGAAATGCCATGGATATCGACAGCTATGTCACGGGCGGGGCGTCATGAGCATTCGCACATCTTCCTGGGCTTTGCTGATCGCCCTCGTCGCCGGATGGGAGATTTTCTGCCGAACCTCCGGCGTCTCCGTTCTGGTCATACCGGCCCCGTCGGCGGTAATTCAGGTTCTGTGGGAGGGAGTCACGACGGGTTTTCTGTGGCCGCATATCTGGATCACGACCGTTGAAATGGTGCTGGGCCTCGCGCTCGGCTGTGTAATCGGATTTTTGTGCGGGGTCGGGCTGGGCGAGACCGAGTTTTTACGCCGCCTGCTATGGCCCTATATTCTCGCCAGCCAGGTGGTGCCAAAGCTCGCCCTCGGCCCGCTGTTTATCGTCTGGTTCGGCTTCGGCATGACCTCGACCGTGGTCATCACCGCGCTGATCTGCTTTTTCCCGCTGCTGGAAAACACCCTGACCGGTATCCACCACATCGATCCACAGAAACGCGAGCTGTTTCGCATGCTGGGCGCGACCCGGCTACAGACCCTGCTGCGGCTCAAGATTCCGTCCGGCCTGCCCGTCATCATGGCGGGGGTACGGGTCGCCGTCGTGCTCGCTCTGGTCGGCGCTGTGGTCGGTGAGTTCATCGGCGGCAGCAGCGGACTCGGCGCTTCAATTATTGCGGCACAGGGGATGATGGATTCCACCCTGATGTTCGCGCTTTTCATCATCATTACCGCGTTAGGCATGATTTTTTACCAAGCGGCCATTCTGGTCGAACGCCGGCTGCTCCGGCGTCATATGAAGGGAACAGGACTATGAAAATACCCGCATCAAAGCTTATCGCAGGAGCGGCTCTCGCCGGCCTGCTGTCGTTCGCCATCGGCGGCGCACAGGCGCAGAAGCTCGACAAGATCGTCGTGGCAGGCTGGGGCCCGGCGCTGAGCGAGATCACCAATCTGCTGGCCGAGCCCGACAAGGGCTTCTTCAAGGCCAAAGGAATCGAATTCAAATTCGTTCCCGGCACCGGCGGGGGGTCCGCCATCCGCAATATGCTGACCGGCAAGGCCAATATCGCCTTTACCGACCCCTCTTCGTTTTATCTTGCGCTCGACAAGGGCGAGAAGCTGATTGCGATCTACAACATCTACCCGCAGAACGTCTTTAATGTGGTGTCGCCAAAATCGCGCGGCATCACCAAACCCGCCGACCTGAAGGGCAAGAAAATCGGCGTTTACAGCCTTTCCAGCGGCACGCGCCAGAATTTGCAGGTCCTGCTGCATCAGGTCGGGCTGACCGAAAAGGACGTAACCGTCCAGGTCACCGGACTACTGAATTTCGGACCGGTAATGCAGGGGCAGGTCGATGCGACGGCCGCAACCGATACCGGCCTGTATGTCGGCAAGCTCAAAGGGCTGAAGGATTTCAACGTCATCGAGGTGAGAGATTATCTCAACCTGCCGAGCGACATGTTTGTCGTCACCGAGAAGATGTACAAAACACAGAAGCCCCTCCTCCGCCGGTTCCTGGCCGCCTATCGCGACAGCGCCGCCTGGATGATCGCCAAACCGAAGGAAGCCGCCAAAATTGCCATCAAACGGGCAATCAATGGCCGCAATGAAAAGGTCAATCTGGATATCATCAAGATCCGTAACATTTCGTCAGTCTCCAAAACGACAGCGAAAAAAGGGCTCGGCCATTTCGATCTCGATCTCCTGCAAAAAGGCGCGGCAACCTTCAAGGCGCTGGGGCTGATCAAGAAGAAGATCGACATCTCCAAGGTGGTAAAATCGGATCTGATCCCTAAGTAACAAGCGGAACAAGCAGAGGAATCCCGGAGTGGATTTTAAAGACAAAATAGTCCTCGTGACCGGCGCCAGCCGCGGTATCGGCGCCGCCATCGCCAAAGCCTTCGCCGCAGAAGGCGCGGCGGTGGCGGTCAATTACCTGCAGAACGCGGCGGCCGCCGAGGCGGTCGTCGCAGCCTGCCGGGAAGCGGGCGCCGATTCAGGGGGCACAGCCGAAGCGTTTCAGGCCGACGTCACCGACACCAAAGCCATTCAAGGGCTGGTTGATGACACGCTTGAGGCGTTCGGCAAGATCGACGTGCTGGTCAATAATGCCTTCCGGCCTTACGTCTTTGATCCCGAAAATCGCAAGATGTTCTGGGATCTGGAATGGACCGATTACCAGACACAGATCGACGGCGCGCTGATCTCGACCCACGGGCTCTGCAAGGCGGTGCTGCCGTCGATGAAGAAGCGGACGCGGGGCTCCATCATCAACATCACTACAGATCTGGTTGACCGCCCGGTGGTCCCCTATCAGGACTACACCACCGCCAAAGCCGCGCTGACCGGTTTCAGCCGAAACCTCGCCGCAGAACTCGGCCCGCTCGGCATTCGGGTCAATTGTGTCGCGCCCGGACTTGTCTACCCCACCGAGGCCAGCCGCGGGACCAAGGAGGACGTGAAGGAAATGATCGTCGCCCAGACACCGCTCCGGCGCATCGCCTCACCGGAGGACATCACCGGCCCGGTACTGTTCCTCGCCTCCGACTGGAGCCGCTTCATGACCGGCCAGACCTTGACGGTCGATGGCGGTCTGGTGATGAGATGAGGCGCGTCGCCCTAGTTGCCGCCCTCCTCTTGGCAATACCGATCTTTGCCGCACCGGCATCGGCGTTCTGCATCCGCAATCAGACCAACATAACCTTGATCGCCAAGCTGGAAACGCCCAACCCGCTCGGCGGGTTTCACACCATGATCAGAGCCGGCAAGGAGGT
>JBLHKG010000450.1:0-3105 GCA_047619835.1 Alphaproteobacteria bacterium | reverse complement strand
TGACGACCCGCGCTGCCCTCGACGGCGAGGATTTCGTCATCAACGGTCGTAAAATTTGGACCACCATGGCGCAATTTGCCGACTGGATGTACGCGCTGGTCCGGACCGATCCCGACGCGCCGCGCAAACAGCTCGGCATCTCGATCATTTTGATCGATTTGAAAACGCCGGGCATTACCATCCGCCCCATCAAGACCATTGCCGGCGACGAGGAATTCGCCGAATGCACCTTCGAGGACGTCCGGGTTCCAGCGGAGAATCTGGTCGGCGCGGTGAATGACGGCTGGCGGATCGCAAGATCCCTGCTCGATCACGAACGCATCGGCAATGCCAGCCCGCAGCTGGCGCTCGATCTCCTCGACAGGGTGCGCCGCGTCGCCCGGGCCACAGGCGCCATCGACGACCCCGCCTTTCAGGACCGGCTGACCATCGTCGAAATCGACGTGCTGTCACAGGCCGCCATTTTCGCCCATGCCGTCAAGATGGCTGCGGCGGACATGGCGATTGGCTCAAATTCATCCTTTATGAAAATCGTCGCGACCGAGAACGTACAGAAAATCGCCGACCTGCTGCTCGAAGCGGCTGGCCCACATGCCGCCGATACCGAACCGCTGGAGACCGAGGAGGGGCCGATTGCGATCTCCAAGCTGTGGCTCGACATACGCAAACACACGATCTATGCGGGATCCAACGAGATCCAGCGCAACATCATCGCCAAGCGGGTTCTGGGGCTTCCTTAACCCGGTAATTGTTCGATAAAAGTCGGTTCCTCACGCGACCCATCCGCAGCTTCGCCGGGCGGCAGGGATGGATCCCATAATTTACCGACATAGCGCCGCGCGGTCGCCCCGTCGGACCCGCTTGAGGCCAGCCACACGGCAAGCGGATCCATGATATCGACCGGCAGGAGCAATTGCCCCTCCTTAAACGGGCGCGTTGCGTCGGTGTCGGCCGCTCCGCCGGGCAGCAGCGCGTTGACGGTTATGTTCTCATCCACCAGATCGCCCGCCCAGATGATGGTCTGCGATTCCACCGCCGCCTTGGTAACGCCATAGGGCGAATTATGGGGACGCGAAAAATTGCGGCGCGAGGTCGAGATATTGACAATCTTGCCGCCGCCGACGCTGCGGAAATGTTCCGCCGCCGCGCGCGCCATAAAGAACGTCCCGACCACATTGACCTTGACCGTCTCGGCATAGATCTCGGGATCGGTCTCATGCAGCGGCAGCGAATTGCCCCCGGGCGGCAGGCCGGGCCCCCGCATCAGCCGCCGCGCATTATTGAACACCGCATCCAGCCGGCCGAATTTCTCAATCGTCGCCGCGATCGCCGCCCGGCACGCCGCAAGATCGGTGATGTCGAGCTGTAACCCCAGCGCGCGATCCGCTCCGACGCTGTCCGATATTGCAGCGGCGGAGGCCACGCACCCGTCATAATCGACCGAGGCCAGCACGACGGACGCCCCGCACTGCGCCTGCGCGGTGGCCATCGACAGGCCGAGCCCGCGATCGCCGCCGGTGATCAGGACGACGCGACCGGAAAGATCGATATCGGGGAGAGGGTATGTCGACATGTATATACGCCCCCGCTCAGCTTTGATCGTAGTTCATGCTGAGCGCGGCCTTGGCCCGGCGCTCCTCATCGACCACCAGCCCGTGGCCAAGCGTGAGGCGGTTCATCATCGAAAACCGCGCGCAGACACAGATCGCCTCATGCAGCGACTGCTCGTCCCACCCGATATCGATCAACGCCTGTACATCCTCTTTCTTCGCCTTGGCCGGTGTCAGGGTCAGCACGCGAATAAAGGCCAGCAGCGGTTTGAGCTCGTCGCGCACCGGCGCGGTCGCCAGATCGGCGATCAGCGGATCGAATACGCCCGCGTCATAGCCGAGATTGATCGCCACCCGCGAATGGCCGGAATAGCAGTAATCGGAATCGTTGAGCCGCGAGGTGTAGGCCGCGATCAACTCCTTGTCGGCCGGCGTCAGCTTGCCTTCGTTGCGCATAAAGGACCGCGAAAACAGCGACAGACCCTGTTTCGCCTCAGGGTTAAACACGTCCCACATCGTGGCGACGGTGGCTTCTTCGGGGAGCGACGGGAGAAACGGCATGATTGGACCTCACAGCTTGATGACAAAATAGCGGCTTGTTGGTGGCGCGATTATCGCATGCAGCAGCGACGGCGGCCACTACCCGCCAGTTCACGTAATTTCCTCAGGCGGCATCCAGCGCCGCCTGCAGCAGGGGGATTGCTGAGATGAGACCGACCGACTGCGCTGTCTCGCGCAGACTGGTAAGGGCTTCGATCACTCTATCTCCCCGTTTTCCTGTGCCAAAGTCCCGCAAGGCGCGCGCACGGGCGATATAGAAATCCGACCAGGGGACCGGCTCGGGTGCGGTATATTCCGCGAATGCATTGGCGAATTCTTCCAGACCGGCCCAATCGGCCGCCACGATGCAGGCCTCCATCGCGCCTTGATAGAAGCGGTAGTAATTATGGCCGACGCACCCATTCGCGAGCAAGGCGGTCCCCTCGTTAAAAGCGGCCTGACGTTGCCCGGTATCTTCGGTCACGCGGGCGAGAGTTCCGAGGATCCAGGGCCCGATAAAGTTCATCGCGTCGAGTTGCCGGGCGTCGTCCAGCGCCTTGACGATGAGATCCAGCGCGCGGCCTCGATCCCCTTCGGCGAGGGCAATACGGCTCAAACTTTCGGACAAAAAGGGCTCAAAGCGCCTGGCGCCAAAATCGCTTGTGACCTTGAGACCCGTCTCAATCTGTGTGCGCGCCGCAGGGAGATCGCCCATCGAGATATAAATCCACCCGGCGGTGAGTCTGGAAACGATTTCGGCGCGTCGATGACCGACCCTTTCGGCGACATCGACGGACTCCAGCGATGCCGCGAGGGCCCCCTCGATGTCGTTCAGATAGATCCGGACGGTTCCCAGCATAAACAGGTTTGCCGCTTCCACCCGCCCCAGCCCGTGCTGCCGGCAGAGATCGAGACAGGTTTCGATCTGACGATGTGCGGACCGCATACGGCCCTGAGCGTAACAGGCATCTCCGAGGCCGCTGAGAGCCTGGGCCTCAAATTGAGGCGCGTTGGC
>JBLHKG010000449.1:0-3106 GCA_047619835.1 Alphaproteobacteria bacterium | reverse complement strand
TCGATCTCGACGGCAATATCATGTCGGACACCGATCACGTCATTAACCCGGCGGGATTTGTCATCCATTCGGCGATTCACGCCGCGCGGCATGACGCCAAATGCGTGCTGCACACTCATACTGTCGCGGGCATGGCGATCTCCTCAATGGAGGAAGGGCTGCAGCCCTGGTTCCAGAAGGCGACGCGGTTTCACAAGCGGCTCGCCTATCATGATTTCGAAGGCAAGGCGCAGGATCTCGACGAGCGCGAGCGGCTGGTCCGCGATCTCGGCGATAAAAACTATCTGATCCTGCGCAATCACGGATTGCTGGTGTGCGGCCCATCGATCGGCCAGGCCTTCAAGGAAATATACGCGATGGAAAAGGCCTGCAAAACGCAGCTCGCGATCATGCAGGCCGGCGGCACGATCATCAAACTATCGGACAATCTGCTGGAACATACCGCCCAGCAATTCGAAAGCGACGCGAAGGTCACCAAAGAACGGCCAAGCGGCTGGGGCTCGCTGCTGAAAATGCTCGACCGGGTCAATCCGGGCTACGACAGCTAATTAGCAGGCGGCCACACTGCGAAATCGCCGCTGGGTCAAATCGGCCAGCTTTACGGAACTGCCTGCCTCCGCAGAGCGCGCCATAACGTCACCGCCAAGGCGTGCAAAAAGCCAGTCGAGATCACCCGGCGAACTGCGAGGACTGGGGATTCGGACCGGTGCCGCCGGACGCATTTTTCCATCCGCGATTCGCGCGATACGGAAGCGAAACACATAGTTCGGCGTCAGCCCCATTCGAAGATCCGACAGCACGATATCATCGCCCCGCTGATCAATCCGGTAGAAGCCTTTGCTGAACGCGGCCAGCTGATCAAGCAACTCGAGCCCGTCGGGGCAGGACAGGCCGGCAGGTTGGCGCGGATGGCGATGGAGTTCCACCGTTTTCTGCCCGCCGAACACCGGCAGATAGAGATTGAAATAGGCGTCGCGGTCAAAGGCGACCACCTTCCACAGGAGCGAGTTGAAAGGCGTCGGCGTGACCAGCAGTTTTCCGGTGCTGGCGATGCCGGCTATAAATGATGCCGCCCGGTCGCGAACGATCTGCTGTGCGATCATCGTCCAGCCGAGATAGGCGGTTGAGACCACCAGCGCGGCGGCCAGAACTTTCCGGAACCGAGCGGTCCATCCCGACAGGCAAAAGCCCCACACCATCGCAATCAGCAGCGGCACGGTATAAAGCGGGTCGATGATGAAGATCGAGCCGATTGCGACCGGCTCGTTCCAGATCGGCCAGAACAAACGGGTGCCGTAAATCGTCAGCGCATCAAGCAGCGCATGGGTCGCGAGACACAGATAAACACCAATCCAGACCAATATCCGGTGATCCCGCAGATCGCGAAACATCAGCCGGATAACTTCGCCGAAGACCGGCGTGGCAGCGGCGTGAACAATCAAGGAATGGCTGGGCCCCCGATGAAGCGTGAAGGAATCGACCGGGTTCTCATATGGAAAGAACACATCGAGATCGGGCAGGGTTCCGAGCACACCGCCGACCAGAGCAGCTTTGCGCGGGCCGATTTTGCGCCCCAAAACGACCGCTCCGACGCCGGCGCCAAGCGCAAACTGGGTAACCGAATCCAATTTTAGTCTCCAATATCGCCGCTACCCGTCGGTTCGCGCCGCCCGGCCAGTTTTTCGCCGGTTTCGAAATAGCGTCCCGTCACCGCCATCTCAGCTTCCTCGGCATTCTCCGTTGTCCAGGCGCTCAGCGGATAGCCGTGCCACGGCGATTTGAGATCAAGCGTCGGCAGGCCCATCCGTTCCCACCGCGCTTTGGCATCGATCATGAAATCCTCCCGCGGCAGGGATACCGGCAGATAGGGATGTTCGCGGCAGGCATTGATCAGGATTGCGGACGCCCCCGACCCGTCGGGATAGGCCATCTGACGCCGGTCGTCGCTCGGCGCGATCGAGGGGTCGAGCCGCGGCACCTTGCCGCGAATGATCTCGGCATCGCGGTGCGGCTGCATTGAATAGGACAGCGCCCACAGCACGGCGTCCATCGAATCGGGATCGACATCGGCATCGACCGCGATAAACATTTTTCCAAGTGACGCATCGAATGCCGCAGCCGCGCGCAGCGCCTGCCACGGCTGTCCTAGTTCTGGCCGGTCGAGCTGAATGACAAACAGCATGTTGCAGCTCGCCATCTCATGGCAGGCGACCTGTTTCACCGACGGGATATTGCAGCTGTTGCGCAGATGGTTGGTGTAGATGCCGTCGAACGCCGCCTTGCGCATGACCGTGCTTTCCGACGGCGGAAATTCACTGACGATGCCCTGATAGATCGGATTGCGGCGATGGGTGATGGCGCGGACCTCCATCACTTTTTCCATCTTGCGCGGGCCGAGATAGCCGCTGGCTTCGCCAAACGGGGCTTCTGGTTCGAGAAAATCGGTCGGGATAATGCCTTCAATCACGATCTCCGCCGTCGCCGGCACCATACAATCGATGGTCTCGGCCAGAACCACCTGGATCGGCGCGCCGTTGAGCGCCCCGGCGAGACCGTACTCATCGACGCCATAGGGAACCTTGCTGGCCGCCGCCAGCAGCAGCGACGGCGGACCGCCGAGAAACACTGCGACCTCCAGCGGTTTGCCCATGCGACGGGCTTTTTCCCACTGGATCGCCAGATGCTGGGTCGATACGTCTGTTGCGCAGCCGATCCTGTCAGGCGCCTTGATCATGCCGCGATAGATGCCGAGATTATACGCCCCGTTTTCCGGATCGCGGGTCACCCAGACACCGGCGGTGATAAACGGCGCCGGATCGAACCCCGGCGTCGAGATCAGATGGGGGAATATATCGACGCCCTGACCGGTTTCCCTGCCGAGATCGGGACCGGCAATCACAATTTCCTTGACCGGCGCCTGACTGCGCGCGACCAGCTCCGGCTTCACATGATTGCCTTGGACGCTGGCCCATTTGGCGCCGATTTCATCGGGCCCGACGCCCATCGCCGCGCCATAGATCACCCGTGACGAGCCGAGCGAGCCGAGCGCGACCGAGCCGTCATATTTGCGGCCCCGCGCGTCGGTCACCTTGCGGAACCAGAACGC
>JBLHKG010000448.1:0-3109 GCA_047619835.1 Alphaproteobacteria bacterium | reverse complement strand
GAAAGCCAGCAACAGGGAAAGTTTGAAGGCGCACCACATTGACCCGATCACCTGTTCAGATACCAAGGCGCATCAGCGTCTCATGGATCGGGCGCACATCCCCGTCATTGCCGGCCTGCGCCTGATCAGCGGCAATCACGCCCTCCTTGATAAAACAGACACGGTCTGCCCAGGCCGCGTGTTCAGGGCTATGGGTAACCAGCAAGACCGCCGTGCCTTCTGCTTTGGTCACCGCCCTCAGGGTCTCCATAATGGAACGGCCAACCGCCGGATTGACGTTGCCGGTCGGCTCATCGGCCAGCACAATTCCGGGTTTATGGGCAAGCGCCCGGGCGATTGAGGTCAGCTGCATTTCCCCGCCGGATAGCTGATGGGGACGGTGATCCGCACGTCGAGCCATGCCGACGCGCTTGAGCAATTCCGTAGCCCTCTCCTCCACGTCATCGCCCGTACGACCGGCTATCAGAAAAGGCAGCATGATATTTTCGCGCACTGTCAGCGTCGGCACCAGATTGAAAAACTGAAACACCATGCCGACGTCTCTTCGGCGAAGTTCGGTGCGCATTTTCTGATTGGTGTAATCAACCTGTTTTCCAATCACCGATACCGTGCCGCCATCGGGAGAATCAATCCCCGAGATGCAGTTCAGCAGCGTGGTCTTGCCCGACCCGCTCGGCCCCATGATCGCGACCGTCTCACCTCGGTGCACGTCGATCGATAATCCCCGTAGAACATCAATCGATTCGTCGCCGAGCCGGTAGGTCTTGATCAGACGATCAACGCTGATTGCCGCCCCGTCCAACGGGTCCGCAACGGATATTTCCATAAAGGCTGAGCCCAATTAGTTTGATTTTCGCTCGGGCGACAAATTAGGCGGTTGCGCGCGGCAATGCGAGTCTCGTGTTCTATCCGGCAAGAAAATCGAGCTGCCAGAGCATTTCGTCCTCCGTCAGAGGAAATTCTCCGCCGCTCCTGGCTTGCAGAACGTTGCCAGGTGGGATTCGCGCAAGGCGAATCTGGAGCAGCGCCGCGGTGTTCATCGAGAGAGACGCCTTCCAGGCGACCGCGACCATACCCTTGGCGCTGGCCATCGAAACCGATTTCGCAACGACCTTGCTGGGAAGTTCAGCCATCAGGGCGAGAGCTTCTATCACAAAGCTACGGTCACCGCGATCCAGCGATGTCGCGATCAGTTTCTCCGTCAATTTTCCCTGCTTGAACAGTTTGAGAGCACGTTCGTCGGCAGTTTCGCGAGCGGCATCTTCAGTCGCCAGCTCTTCTTCCTCGCCGAGTCGGTCGCGCATCGTCCGAGACAGGGCTGCTGCCGTTTTCGCATCGATATCGCTTCGGCGCTCCAGATCGCGGACCAGAGCGTCGGCAACGAACTCGGCAAGGCGCCGTACCGCACAGCCTGACAGCGCCGGACGCAATACCAGCGGCGCGTGCCAGGTCGGAACGGACGCGGACTGCTCGACCAGCGCATCGAGTGTTTCCTCACGGATCTGGGCACTGCGGTTCGATAGCAGCGAACAGATTGCATCGTCGTCATCGGTCGCCACGACGGCATCGGCGACAGGCTCGGTCAGTCCGGCGCGGCGTGAAATGGCAACCAGTGCCGCCCCCTCCGGCGTCCCAGCGATAATGTCGAGCAACAGTTCATCATTGAGGAGAGGGGAATATTCCAGCACCGGCGCGGCGACCGAAGGGTCATCGTCACGGGCCAGCTTCTCTATGACGGCGGAGGACACCCCCACGGCATGTTTCAGCTCCTCGGCAAGCAATTGCCGTACCCGCGGAACCTGATCACTGGCGAGTTTTGCCAGCACCGCATCGACCACCGTCCCGATACGTTCGCGCGAACTTTCGTCGAGCTGAGGCGCCAACCGGCCGATCCGCTGCGCGAGATCGCAACGGACGTCGGTGTCAGAATCATCCGCCAGGATGAGCCCGGCCTGTACCGGAGTCGCCTCGTTCCGGGCAACAGCCCGGCGTACATCGACACCCGGGTCCTTGGCGAGGAAATAGAGAATCTCCGGCCGGGCATCTTCCCGCGTCGCCAGCGCTCGGCGCGATTGCGGGGATTCATCCAACGCGAGGCGTTTTGCCTCTTCGTAATCAAGCGGTTCGACCTTTTTTCGCCAACCGGTCAAACGCGATAGAAGCCCGCTCATTGGTTGACCGCCCTTGCTGTATGTTCGACAGGTTCGACTGAGATCACAAATCCTGCCTTGCCGTTATTCTTGATATTGTACATCGCAGCATCGGCGCGCCCGGTGAGGGTCTCAAGGGATTCGGAGGATTCACGTGAGCGCACCGCGACGCCAATCGAAATGCCGAGCGGTCGATCAGGCGCGCCGGAAAATTCCTGAAGTATGCTCGAAGCAGCCAGAAGGTCACCCGCGCGATTCTCCGCCGTCTCCGCATTCGTCCGTTCAAGCCAAAGGGCGAATTCATCGCCGCCAAACCGGGCCACCAAATCACCCGGTCGAATCCACGCCGTTAGCATTTCAGCGACCGCAATCAGTGCCTCATCGCCTTTCTGGTGTCCGTGCAGATCGTTGACCGGTTTAAAATTGTCGAGATCGACATAGAACAAGGCCCCCGCCGCGCCGTCCCGCGCCATCCGTGTTTCCAGTTCGGAAACAAACGCCCGCCGGTTCAGAAGCCCGGTCAGCCCGTCTGTACGGGACAGCGCCTCGAGCTCAAGCTGATACCTGATCTGCTGCAGCGCGACACCAAGATGGACCGCAACATCGCCGACAAAGGCACGATCATCGCTGGTCCATAACCCACAATCGGCGGCCCGCCACAACACGACGACGCCGTTGACCGCATGATGCCAGGATGTCGCGACACAGAGCAGCGTAGTGTCGCCCTGCTCGACTGAAAAGGGGCGCCCATCGCTTCGCGCGCGGATCAAGGCAGAGGCAAAGATTTCATCGGTGGGCGGAGAGCCGCCGTGGCTCGCTGCCTCCAGCAGCGCATCCTCCGCGTCGGTCCGAAATACCCGGCACCCGACAGCCCCGACGGCTCGCGCCGTTGCCTCAACAGCAATTCCAAGCATCCTGTCGGGTTCAAACTCGTCTCTGATAGCGCGCATGATATGAGC
>JBLHKG010000447.1:0-3110 GCA_047619835.1 Alphaproteobacteria bacterium | reverse complement strand
GAGCCGTTCCCGGTCAGCTTCCGTGAAGACCCCGAGGGTTTTCATCCCTATATCCGAGACGAAGAGACGCTGGCGCGCCCGTGGGCCATACCCGGCACCCCCGGTCTGGAGCATCGCATCGGTGGGATCGAAAAGGATTACAACAGCGGCAATATTTCCTACGACGCGGAAAATCATCACAAGATGACCAAAGTCCGTGCCCAGAAAATTCTCAATATTGCCAATGACATCCCGCTACAGGCGGTTGCCTCCGGTGAAGAAACCGGCGATCTCGTCGTGGTTGGCTGGGGATCGACGCATGGCGCCATCGATCAAGCGGTCAAAAGCTGCATCAAAGACGGACTCAAGGTATCGCACATCCAGATCCGCCATATCTGGCCCCTGCCCCGCAATCTTGGCGATCTTCTCAAGGGGTTCGGCAAGGTGCTGATACCGGAAATGAACAACGGCCAGCTGGTGACCCTGCTGCGCGCCGAATATCTCGTGGATGCGGAATCGCTGACCCAGATCAGCGGACAACCTTTCAAGGTTGGCGATCTGGAACGTGAAATCCGCTCCCGGCTGGAGAATTGATCATGAACGTGCAAACCCCGCCAGAGAAGCTGAAGCCCAACGATTTCGCGTCCGATCAGGAAATCCGCTGGTGCCCAGGTTGCGGTGACTACGCCATCGTTAAATCGGTACAGCGCGCGCTGGCCGATATGGGCGCAGATCCGGCCAATACGGTCTTCGTGTCCGGCATAGGCTGCGCCGCTCGGTTTCCCTATTACATGTCGACCTATGGCTTTCACACCATCCACGGCCGCGCGCCGGCAGTCGCAACCGGCGTAAAGCTTGCCAACCCCGATCTCGATGTCTGGGTCATCGGCGGCGATGGCGACATGCTGAGCATTGGCGGCAACCACACCCTTCATTCATTGCGCCGCAATGTCGATTTGCAGATCCTGCTGTTCAACAACGAGATCTACGGTCTGACCAAGGGCCAGTATTCGCCGACATCGAAGGTTGGCACCCGTTCGCCATCGACGCCGGCAGGGTCGGTCGACAGCCCGATTTCGGCCTGTGTCTTCGCGCTTGGCTGCAACGCCCGGTTCGTCGCCCGGTCGATCGATACAGCCCAGAAAATGCTGCCCGGATTGCTGGTCGAAGCAAAGGCCCATAAGGGAGCATCGTTTGTCGAGATCCTGCAGAACTGCATTGTTTATAATGACGGTGTCTTCTCGGCGTTTACCGAAAGATCGGTCGCCGCTGACCGGCAGGTCCTGTGCGAACACGGCAAACCATTGATCTTCGGCAAGGATAGCGACAAGGGCCTTCGCATGATCCCGGGCAAAATCGAGCTTGAAATTGTGACCATCGGCGAGGATGGCGTGACCGAGGCCGACATCATGCTTCATGACGAAACCAACCGTCCTCTTGCCCTCATGCTTGCGGCAATGCAGCCCCCCGACTTCCCGGTCGCGATGGGCGTGATCTTCCGCGACCCCGGCCCGTCCTACGAAACTGCCGTCATGGAGCAGATCGCCGAAATCGCCGAAAAATCGCCGCCCGTCTCGCTCAACGAAATTCTTCATAAAGGGCGTACCTGGACCGTCGTCTGATCCCGTACTCATACGGTCAATTCGAAATAAGCCCCGGCCCTGACACCGCCGGGGTTTTTATTTGAAAATCTGCCCTTCAGGGGTTTCATCCACAAAGCCTTCGGCTATCATCCCCCCTCGCATGAACGATAAAACAATTGGGAAGATCGTGGGAGACACTGCGAATAGAAGCGTAGCCATCATCGGCTCGGGCCCCGGTGGCATGTATGTTGCCCAGGCACTTTTAGAGAAGGTGCCGACCTGTCGGATCGATATTTTCGACCGGCTGCCGACGCCGTTCGGTTTGATCCGGGGTGGCGTCGCACCCGACCATCAGCATACCAAGCGCGTCGATCAGAAATACGCCGATATCTTCGCTAAAAATGAAAATGTCCGCTATTTAGGCAACGTTGAGCTCGGTCGAGACGTTACGATCGACGATTTCAACGCGATTTATGACGCTGTTGTCCTGGCATATGGCGCCCCGTTCGACAACAAGCTGGGTATTCCCGGCGAGGACAAGAAGAATGTCTTTGGCTCAAACGCTCTTGTCGGCTGGTATAACTGCCATCCGGATTTCCTGGACCTCAATCCCGATCTCGACATTAACGGTGTCGTTGTAATTGGCGTCGGAAATGTTGCCATTGATGTCGCGAGAGTGCTGTCGCGGACGCCCGAGGAAATGGCGACCACCGATATCGCCGATTATGCGATTTCGGCCATCGATGCCTCTCCCCTGAAAGAAGTCTGGATGATCGGACGGCGCGGACCGATCGAGGCCGCCTTCTCCAATACCGAACTCAAGGAACTCGGAGCACTCGCGGACGCGACCAGCGTTGTCGATGCCTCGGTCATCCCTGCCGAAGTGCCGGCCGACTTCGAAGAGCGAGAAAAGAAAGCCCGCGGTCGGATCCTGGACACGCTGCGGGCTCTCGCTGAAGGCAAGACGGGCAAAAAGCGGCGGACCATCCATATCGAGTTTTTTGGCTCGCCGGTCGAAATCCTCGGCGGCGAGACAGTAGAGGGCATCCGCATAGAGCGGACCAAGGTCGTGGACGGGCGCTGTATTCCCACCGGCGAAACCTACGATATTCCCTGCCAGATGGTAGTCACCTGTATCGGCTCACGCGCCGAGGCGATCGCTAATCTGCCGTTTAACGAGAGAAGCGGCATCATCACTCACGAAGACGGCAAGGTCTCGCCCGGAGTCTACGCGGCGGGTTGGCTTAAGCGCGGCGCAACCGGGACCATCGGCACCAACCGGCTCGATTCATTCGCTGTAACCGATCTGCTGATTTCCGAGTTCGGCGGCCCCGCCAAGCCCGGCCCCGATGCTTTCGATCATTTGGTCGTCGAACGTGGGCTCAAGCCGGTTACCTTCGATGACTGGCTGATCATCAAGGAACTCGAAGAGAAGGCGGCAACCGATCCGGCTCCGCGGCGAAAATTTGCGACTGTCGAGGAAATGCTCGACGGTCTCGGCGTCGCCTGATCGCTATTCCGCGATTTTAGCCAGCAACTGCAGAAATA
>JBLHKG010000446.1:0-3122 GCA_047619835.1 Alphaproteobacteria bacterium | reverse complement strand
GGGGCGGCGGAATGGGCAGGGCCATCGTCCTGGCGCTGGTAAAAAATGGTGCGCGGGTAACTATCCTCGATAATCGCGAGAGTGCAATCGCGCCGGTGCTGCAGGAAGCGACATCCGTCGGAGACTCGGAGAACGCGATAGCTGTGGTCTGCGACGTCACCAAAATCGATGATTGCCAGCGGGCGGTTCGCGAAACCCTCAACGCTTTCAATTCCGCCGATATTCTGGTCAATGTTGCCGGTATCGGCATGCAGACAATGAGCGATGATTACTGGAAAGAACCGGTCCGCTTCTGGCAGGCCGATGTCGAGCGGTTTAGCCGTATGATGCATGTGAACTGGCACGGCGCCTTTATGATGGCGCGGGAAGTGACGCCCCACATGATCGATCGCGGCTGGGGCCGGATCATCAACGTGACCACCAGTCTGGATACGATGTACCGGGCCGGCAACACGCCCTACGGCCCGTCCAAGGCCGCTCTGGAAGCGGCAACATCGATCTGGGCACAGGACCTGGAGGGCACCGGCGTTACGGCCAACGTCCTTGTGCCCGGTGGGCCGGTGAACACCGCTTTTCTCTCGGAGAACACACCGTTCGACCGAACCAGAATTATCCAGCCGGACGTCATGGGCCCACCCGCCTGCTGGCTCGCGTCCGACGCATCGGACGACACCACCAATCAACGATTTGTCGCCCGCGATTGGGATGAATCGCGTTCGGACGAAGAAAACCTGGCGGCAGCCTGCGACCCGTGCGCCTGGCCGAATGTCGGCAAAAAAGCCTTTAGACCCGACTGACGAAAGAAAATTTATGGAAAATCGTGCCGAATTGCTCGCACACATCACCCGGCTGGCGGAAGAGGCCGGCGCCCTGATCCTCGAAATTTACAATTCGAATTTCGATGTTCGCCAGAAAGGCGACGGCTCGCCGGTAACAATGGCAGATGAAGCGGCCGAGGCGCATATCATGGCGGGGCTTCGCGAACTCACGCCGGATATTCCGGCTGTCGGCGAGGAAGAATCGTCGCAAGGCATAAGCGTCGACATCGGTAGCGGTCCGTTCTGGCTCGTCGACCCACTCGACGGGACCAATGAATTCGTCAACCGGCGGGACGAGTTCACCGTCAATATTGGTCTCATAGAAGACGGCCAACCGACAATTGGTGTCGTGCATGCCCCGGCAAAGGACGTTACCTATGCAGGGGCCGGACCCGGTACGGCAACAAGGCGACAGGGCACTGAGCCGGCTAAGCCCATCCATGCCCGGTCGATGCCTGCAACTGGCGCCGTCGTCACCGCCAGCCGCGCGCATGGCGATCAAAAGAAAATCCAGCAGCTTATGGACGCCCGCTCCATAAACCGGATGATCATCACCGGCAGTTCGATCAAATTCTGTCTGATCGCGGCAGGAGAAGCCGATATCTACCCGCGATACGGCCATACAAGGGAATGGGACACCGCCGCCGCCCACGCGGTACTGGCAGCGGCCGGCGGAACAGTCCGCACACTTGCAGGGGACGAGCTGAAATACGGCAAGGACAGCTTTCTCAATCCTGAATTCATCGCGCAGGGACGCGATAGCTGATCGTGAAAAAGGCAACTGCCGAGGCGATCACCGAGGCGGGTCGGCTGATCCGCGAGGGAAAGCTGGTCGCCTTTCCGACAGAGACGGTCTATGGCCTCGGCTGCGATGCCACCAATGGCGTGGCTGTCGCCACCGTTTTTGCGGCCAAGGGGCGACCAGAATTCAACCCGCTGATCATCCATGTAACCAATCTGGCCGCAGCAGAAACGCTCGTCAGTTTTGACGGGCGCGCTCGCGGCCTCGCCGAAAAGTTCTGGCCGGGCGCCTTGACCCTGATTCTACCGAGGACCGACGACTGTCCCGTCAGCCTGCTCGCCGGTGCCGGACTCGACACGCTCGCCATAAGAATCCCTGCGCACCCGGATGCACGCGCCCTGATCGACGCTGCAGAGCGCCCGATAGCCGCGCCCAGCGCCAACCGATCTGGCGCGGTCAGCCCGACCACGGCACAGCATGTCGCTGACTCGCTCGGCGAGAATGTGGATTTGATCCTGGATGGTGGCCCCTGCCCTATCGGTGTGGAATCGACGGTTCTCGACCTTTCCAGCGGAATACCCGCCATATTGCGTCCGGGCGGCGTCACCGAGGAGGAGATAGTCGCCATCATCGGACCCGTAAAAACCATGACAGACAACGCGGACGCGCCGCGCTCCCCCGGCCAGACCGAGAGCCATTACGCTACCAGTGTGCCGCTGCGCCTGAATACAAGGGCAGCCCACGCGGGTGAGGCACTGCTCGCCTTCGGCCCTGTACCACCGGGTAATACCGCAATTGTCGAAAATCTCAGCTTTGCGGGTGACCTGAAGGAAGCCGCCGCCAATCTTTTCAGCATGATGCGGCGCCTGGACGCCCTGGCGCCAAGCGGGATCGCTGTCATGCCCGTGCCAATGGAAGGCCTTGGTGCCGCCATCAATGACCGTCTGCGGCGGGCGGCCCATGTAGCGCCGCTTGCTCGGGACGAGACGATCAGCTAAAGCTCATTTTACTCATTTAACGAGGTTTTTCGGTGGACGGCTCAACCCCTCCCGTTAACAAAGACATACTCGAACGCATCGCGGCGGTGGTCGGTGAAAAAGGCCTGATTACCGACCCTGTCGAGATCGCTCCCTATGTAATCGACCAGCGTAAATATTACGAAGGCCGTACGCCAATGGTCGTGCGACCGGCGACCACGAATGAAGTCGCCGAAATCGTGAAAATTTGCGCGGAAACCGGCACGCCCATCGTTCCACAAGGGGGCAATACCGGCCTTTGCGGCGGCGCGACGCCCCACGACGACGGCAGCGAGATCATTCTCAGCCTGACACGGATGAATGCCGTTCGTGACGTCGATCCGCTGAACTATACGATGACAGTGGAGGCCGGCGTTATTCTGGCCGATGTCCAAAAAGCCGCAGAAGAGGTCGACCGCCTGTTCCCGCTCAGCCTCGGTGCCGAAGGGACGGCAAGGATCGGCGGCAATCTATCGACCAATGCCGGCGGCACAGGCGTGCTGCGATACGGCAACGCGCGCGATCTCGCGCTCGGTCTTGAAGTCG
>JBLHKG010000445.1:0-3123 GCA_047619835.1 Alphaproteobacteria bacterium | reverse complement strand
TCCCACCGATGCGATGCTCCAGACCGGGGGTGCCGGGTATGGCCCACGGGCGCGCCAGCGTCTCTTCGTCTCGGATATAGGGATGAAAACCCTCGGGGTCTTCACGGAAGCTGACCGGGAACGGCTCTATATCGTTTACGTCGGGTATCTTCCATGGCTCGGCCGCGTTGGCGAGATAGCCTTCATTGAGGAAAATCACCGGCGTCATGTATTTGGTCGCCAGACGCACAACTTCGATCGCGCATTCATAGCAATCCCCGGGTGTTGAGGATGCCACCACCGGCAGCGGCGTATCACCGTTGCGACCATAGACGGCCTGATAGAGGTCGGACTGCTCGGTCTTGGTCGGCAGACCGGTTGAAGGTCCCGCCCGCTGGAAGTTGACGACGATCAGCGGCAGTTCCGTGACGACCGCGAGTCCCAATGCTTCGCTCTTGAGAGCAATGCCGGGGCCCGAGCTCGATGTCAGGCCAAGCGATCCGGCATAAGACGCGCCGATTGCCGAACAGATAGCGGAAATTTCGTCCTCAGCCTGGAAGGTGACCACACCATATTGCCGCAAATTGCTGAGCGTATGCAGCAGGGGCGATGCCGGCGTGATTGGATAGGAGCCGAGAAAAATATTCAGGCCTGCCTTTTGGGCGCCGACCAGCAATCCCCATGCCGTGGTCTCGATACCGGTTACCGCACGATAAACCCCCGGTTCGGCAGACGCCTTCGGCACGATATAGGTCGTGATTTCACTCGGCAGTTCGACGGTTTCGCCATAGGCGTGGCCGGCATTGAGCGCGGCGATATTGGCCTTGGCGATTTCCGGCAGCTTGGCGAAGCGTGTGTTCAGCCAGTCGACGGTCGACTGGCGGTCGCGGTCATACATCCAGCACAGCAGACCAAGCGTCCATAAATTCTTGGCGCGCAACGCTTCCTTCGATGAGATGTCGATGTCTTCAACCGCTTTGACGGTCATCTTGGAGATGTCGATCGAAATTACCCTGTGAGCATCGACCGTGCCGTCTTCCAAGGGGTTCGATTCGTAGCCGGCTTTTTCGATGTTGCGGGCGGTAAAGGCGCCTTCGTTGACGATAACGACGCCGCCGGGCGCCAGATCGCGCAGATGCACTTTCAGCGCCGCCGGGTTCATGGCGACGAGGACATCCGGCGCGTCGCCGGGCGTCATGATCTCGTGAGACGCGAAATTGATCTGGAAGGCGGACACACCGTATGTCGTGCCCACCGGCGCCCGTATTTCAGCGGGGAAATCCGGGAAGGTCGCCAGGTCATTGCCCATCAGTGCGGTCGACTGGGTAAACTGGGTTCCGGTCAACTGCATACCATCGCCCGAATCGCCGGCGAAGCGGATAACGACGGAATCAATGACCTCCCGGCCGTTCTCGTCGATTTCCTTGATCTTTGTCGCCATCTTTTGGCTCCTGCCTTCCTGCTGGTAACCTGATGAACCCCGGAAAACCGGAGTTTGCGCGGGTGTCGATTGGTGGTTAATAAATCATATGTACACGAACGATAATATTAACCTAAGTATTGGCTACATAGTCTTTTTGTCAAGACGATCAAGCAATTATTGATCCTTCAATATTAATTTTGAAATATTGTTCCCAGGCTCGGTAACAAGAGCCCGGTTTGCATCTTGACAGTTCCGTCACTGCAGGCCGATATTTGTATGTACACGAACAAATATTTCGCCGCTGGAATCCGTTCGTCGGTACCGGCGAGGAGGCTCGGATGGCAAACAAACCGGAAGCAAAAGAAGCCGGAAAACAAAATGACCCCGGAAAACAAAAAGACGACCTGATCCGCTGTGACGCCTGTCCGGTGCTCTGCCGAATCCGCGACGGGCGCACGGGCGCCTGCGACCGGTACGGCAATGTCGAGGGCAAGCTGGTGCGCACCGATCCGATGGTCGTGGCCCAGAAGGTGATGGACGCGAACGGCGAGATGATCCCGTTTGCTGCCGCGTCGGCGGATTGGGACGGCTCGCTGATCAGCCAGGCCCCGTCCTTTCTGACCGGCATTGGGGCCACCACCACCTATCCCGATTACAAGCCGGCGCCGTTTATCGTCTCCACCCAGCAGGACGGCGTCGATATGGTGACGATCGTCAGCGAAGGCGTGTTCAGCTATTGCGGTGTAAAGATCAAGATCGACACCGATGCCTATATCGGGCCGGAACCGGCGGCGGTACGGGTCAAGGGCGAGCAGGTCGGGCATGTGACGACAGCGGAATACGGCTCGCAGATGCTGGCGATTGGCGGTGTCCGTCATCTGACCGGCGGCAGCAAGAAGGAAGGCGCGGTTACCTGCGATACCATGCTGCGGCTGTGCAACAAGGAAGCGGTCGAGTTGTCGGTCGACGGCGGCGCCACCATCGTCGTTCAGGCCGGCAAGCCGCCAATCGTCAATGACATTCAGGAAGAGCGGATGAGGGTCGGCTGCGGCTCCGCGACCGTCGGCATTTTTGCGCCTCAATGGCACAGCCATGTTGATGAGGTGATCGTGGTCGATGATCACATCACCGCCGTGCTGTCGGAACATCAGGCGGGCCAGTTTCTCGATATGCCGGCCTGCGGTATTCGGGTGCGCGGGCGGCGCTCGACGCCGGGCCGGTATTTTCAGGTCGCCGACCATGGTGCCGGGTGGGGCGGGACCAACGTCGAGGACCCGCTTGAGATTATCGACAAGATTGATGAGAAACGCGCCTGGCCGGGGCTGCGTCTGCTGATGGTAGACACTACCGGACAGGATGCCGCCTATTATGTGCTCGATGACGATCTGAAGCCGATCCCCGCCGACATGCCGGATGAGGTTCGTCTTGTGGTCGACCGGATTGGCGAGAATTGCGAACCGGCTTTGTGCTCGGTGATGTTCATGGCCGGCGCCGGCGGAAGTCTGCGCGCTGGGGTCACCCTAAATCCCGTTCGCTTGACGCGCTCGGTTCGGGCGACGTTGACACGGGTGACCTGTGGCGGAGCGCCGGTGTTCGTCTGGCCGGGCGGCGGTATCACGCTGCTGGTCGATGTGAACGAGATGCCTGACAATTCATTCGGCTATGTGCCGACCCCGGCGCTGGTCGCGCCCATCGAATTCACCGTGAACCGCGAGGATTTT
>JBLHKG010000444.1:0-3131 GCA_047619835.1 Alphaproteobacteria bacterium | reverse complement strand
GAAGCCCGTCTTGCCGAGCGGCGGTATCTCTGCGGCGAACGAATGACTGAAGCCGACTGGCGGCTCTATGTCACGCTGGTGCGCTTTGATTTCGTCTATTACAGCCACTTCAAATGCAATAAGCGCCGGATCAGGGATCATCATAATCTGTGGAACTATCTGAAGGATCTTTACCAGTATCCAGGCATCTCCGAGATCACCGACATACCGGGTATCAAGCGGGGATATTACGGCGGCATGAAAAACGTAAACCCGTCGGGTATCGTGCCCAAGGGACCCGAGGATATCGACCTGACTGAGCCCCACGACCGGGATCGTCTGGCGAAGGCGGCGTAACCGATTCAGGGCCTGACCCAATGCAATGGATAGTGGCAAGACTATCCGTTCTGCTGACGATGCTTTTTGCCGCCGCAACGAGCGCGACGATGTCGCAATCGGTTGCCTTCACCAACGCCTATCTTCAGCGGCTCGGTGGTCATATTGACGAGGCAAAACGACAACTCGAAAGCCTGCGTGCCGGTGATATCGGTCGGCTCATCACCGAGTCCGCCACACGGGAACAGTTGCTGGATATTTTTCAGCGCCGGGTGAGCGATCTGGAGGCGGCGCGGGACGCAATCGTAAATGCGAGCGTCTTTGTGAAACCTCTAATATGCCTCTTCAATCTCGATGCCGAGATTGCCTGGGGCACGGTTTCAGCGTTTGTTCCTTCTGTTCCGCTTGATGCGGCGGGCCTTTTTTACGGCGTACTGGGCTTTGCCGTGGGGTGGGGGCTTTGGGGTCTGATGAGGCGTTGGTTCCGGCGCGGGGATAAAAGGCCGGACGCCAGAGCGGTCTGAAATTATTCAGCGGCGCTGACGCCAATTGTTGATTGGTCGATGATTGGACAACAGGGAAGGCGAAAATATGAAGCTTGTTACGTTCACTCAGCGAGGTCGCACGCGCATCGGCATTCTCGACGAGCAGGCGGAAGAAATTATCGATCTGTCGATCGCGGCGCCTAAATTGCCGACCGATATGACGGCATTTGTAGCCGCGGGCGATAGAGCGCTTAACGCGGCGGCGAGGGCATCGCGCACCCGTAACAAGGAGGCACGGTTGAAGCTTTCCCGCGTCCGGATCAGGGCGCCGTTTCCTGTGCCGCGCCGCAATATTCTGTGCGTCGGCAAGAATTATTACGACCATGCGCTCGAATTCGACAAAAGCGGGTTCGATGCGACCGCAGGCGCCAGCGCGGTTCCGGACCTGCCGATCATTTTCACCAAGGCCCCGTCGACGGTCATCGGGCCGGGCGATCCAGTGCCGGGATATCTCGATCCGACCAAATCGGTAGATTACGAGGTAGAACTCGCGGTGGTGATCGGAACCGGCGGTCGCGGCATTTCCAAGCGTAACGCATTCAAGCATGTGTATGGATACACCATCGTCAACGACGTGACGGCGCGGCATCTTCAGGCCAATCACAAGCAGTGGTTTCTCGGCAAAAGTATCGATGGTTTCTGTCCGATGGGGCCTTGTCTCGTGACAGCCGATGAAATCCCCAATGTCAAAAAGCTTCGGGTCGAGACCAGGGTCAATGGAGAAATTCGTCAGAACGCGCTGGTGAAGGATCTGATTTTCGATATTCCGACGCTGATCGCGACCCTGTCGAAAGGCATGACGCTACAGCCCGGCGATATCATCGCAACCGGAACGCCCGCGGGTGTCGGGATCGGATTCAAACCACCCAGATTTCTCAAAAAGGGTGACGTGATGACCCTCGCCATCGACGGCATCGGGACGCTCGAAAACACCATTGCATAGGGCTTGATGGACTCCCCAACAACTGACGAATAGACTTTCGATGAAAGCGCGTGAATTGAGGGTGGTGTGGCGGAAGAATGCGTCCAAAAGGCTTGCGGCAACCAAACACGAGAGCAGACCCGGTGACAACCAACTACGATCCAAACGCAAATTACGAGATCAGGATTTGGGAAGAGGACTTCAGACAGGTCCCCACGCGAATGCTGCTCGCCCGTATCTGTCAACCGGTCGGTGACGGGCCGTTTCCGGTGTTGCTCGACCTGCACGGCGGCGCTTGGGCGTCCAAGGACCGCATGGCCAATGTGGCAATGGCCGAAGCCATGGCGCGCAGCGGGATCCTGACGGTGTCCGTCGATCTTCGCCTGAGCGGCGAAGCCCCGTACCCCGCCTCGGTGCAAGATGCAAACTACGCCATTCGCTGGCTGAAGATGAAAGCTCCCGGCTGGAAAGGCGATCCGTCCACGACAGGCCTGCTTGGCAGTTCCACTGGCGGCCATCTGGCGCTGTTGCTCGGCATGCGGCCGCAAGACCCGCGCTACAACGTACTGCCGCTGGAAGGACACAAGGAGATAGACGCGGGCATCCGCTACGTGGCCGCTCGCTCGCCGATCAGCGATCCGTTGGCGCGCTACAACAACGCGCTTGCCAAGGGGCGCCAGGAAATGGCGGATCGCCACCACGTGTATTTCAATCCCTTCAGCAGCATCGAAGAGGGCAACCCGCAAATGATCCTGGAGCGCAAAGAGCCGGTTGAATTGCCGCCGGTACTGATCATGCAAGGCGGGCTTGATAGCAACGTCCTGCCGGCATTTCAGGTGAAATTCGGCGAAACTTACCGTGCTGCCGGTGGCGCGTGTGAGGTCATGGTCTTTGAGGATTGCGACCACATGTGGGTGCTCGAACCCGGGCCTGAGACCGATCGCGCTCACGAAATGCTCAAGGCATTCATCGCGCGCCAGCTTCACGCTCTGCATCAAGCGGCCTAAACGCATAAAGCCTGACCTCATGCCGGTCGCGGCCATTGATGTCCGTTAAGGCTTGATGGCAGTTATTTCAGCTCCGACGGTTGAGGGCTGCTTCGGGTGATCAAGCCTCCTGACCAATCCTGTCAAGCGGGTCCGCTACAGGCCCCGTTCCAGAAGTCCCGATCAGGGTAAGATTCGTGCAGGGAACAGGGCAGGCGCAACAATTTCGGCCGGCTACAGCCTACTCAACGATTGTCGACAGCATCAGGGTCCGGTCGACCATCATATCGCCAGTATCGGCGCGGTATTCCTGCATATGCTGCGTTTCGCCATGCGCCTTGAAGGCCTCCTCATCGTCATAGA
>JBLHKG010000443.1:0-3133 GCA_047619835.1 Alphaproteobacteria bacterium | reverse complement strand
AGGCCTTCGCGTCGGCGCATCACATCACGAAACGGAGCTTCAGGATTACCCGGAATACCGGCGTGCCAATGGAGCCCCGCGCCGGAGTCGGCGATTACGATCCAGCTTCCGGCAAATACACCCTGTATGCCGGTGGCGGCGGGGCCGTTCGCTACAAAATCGAGCTGGTTCAGATCTTCCATGTTCCCGACCAACAGATCCGCGTCGTGACCGAGGATGTCGGCGGCAATTTCGGCACCCGCAACCGGCTGTTCCCCGAATATCCGCTGGTCATGTGGGCGGCAAAACGTCTCGGCAGACCGGTCAAGAACACAACCAGCCGGACAGAATGCTTCCTCACCGATTTCCAGGGCCGCGATCTTGTTACGTCGCTGGAGCTGGCATTGGACAAGGATGGAAATTTCCTCGCGATGCGGGCCGATAATCTGTCGAATATCGGCGCGTATACGCTGTCTTTTACGCCCCTTTCAAAGGGCGCCGAGCTGGTCACCGGCCCCTATGCCATACCCTATTGCTGTGTTCGGGCGCGCGGCGTGTTCAGCCACACGGTGCCGACCAACCCCTATCGCAGTGCGGGCCGACCCGAGGTTATCTATGCCCTCGAACGGATGGTCGATTGCGCGGCCGACGAGATGGGCATCGACCGGGTCGAGCTGCGCCGCCGCAATCTGATACCGGCCGAGGCAATGCCGTTTTTAAGTCCGCTCGGCCTGAAATATGACAGCGGCGAACATCATTCAACGCTCGACCAGGCGCTCGCGCTCACCGATGTCGCCGGTTTTGCCGAACGCCAGAAAGAATCCGAGCAAAAAGGTCTGCTGCGCGGGATCGGCTATTCTACCTATGTCGAATCCTCCGGCGGGGCGCCCCGCGAGCGCGCCGAAATCGATATCATCGGCGAAGAGAAGCGCGTCGAGGTGGTGATCGGCACGCAATCCAGCGGTCAAGGCCACGAAACCAGCTTCTGTCAGGTCGCCGCCGAATGGCTTGGCGTCCCGTTCGAGACAGTACAGCTGCTGCAGGGCGACACGGATTTCGTCAAGGTCGGCGGCGGGTCCCATTCAGGCCGTTCAATGCGCATGGCCGGCACGGTAATCGTGATGGCTGGCGATACCCTGATCGAAAAGGGTAAGGGGATCGCCGCCCATGTGCTGGAAGCAGCGCCTGACGATATCGATTTTGCCGACGGCATCTTCACGATCTCCGGCACCGACCGATCGATCGGCATTTTCGATCTCGCCATCGAGGCCAAATCACGGGACGATTTGCCGGAAGAATTGCAGGGCGGGCTCAATTCCGAGGCCGAGAACGTCATGCATCAGCTTGCCTTCCCCTACGGCGCGCATATCTGCGAGGTCGAGATCGATCCCGAAACCGGCGCGCTGACCCTCGACCGCTATGGCTGTGTCGACGATGTCGGGCGGGTGATCAATCCGATCATCCTCGACGGGCAGATCCATGGCGGCATCGTACAGGGGGCCGGCGAGGCGATGCTGGAGGATTTCATCTTCGATCCGGTGACCGGTCAGCCCCTGACGGCCTCGCTGCTGGACTATGCGATGCCGCGTGCCGACGACATGCCGAGCTTCCAGACGGACACCCATGAAATGCTGTCACCCACCAATCCGCTGGGTATCCGCTCGGGCGGCGAGGCCGGCACGACCCCGGCCCCCGGCGCAATTCTTAACGCCGTGGCGGATGCGCTTCGACCACTTGGCGTCGACGATGTGGAGATGCCGGCGACTCCCCATAATATCTGGCGGACAATTATGCAGGCACGGGCTCGCGGCTGATCATTTGCTGTGCTAGACGATGGGTGATGCCAAAAACCGTGACGGAAAGATAACCGGAAAGATAACAATGGACGCAACCAGCGAAATACTCGATCTGCCGCAAGGCGAAATCACCGTTTCCCGCAAGGGATCCGGTCAACAGCTTCTGCTGCTCCATGGCGGCGGCGGCCCGGTCATCAATCACCCGTTCGCGGATGTGCTGGCGCAGAACTTCGAGCTGATATCACCGATTCACCCTGGATTTAACGGCACACCCGTTCCAGATCATTTCGACTGGATGTCAGACCTCGTCCATTTCTATCTCGACGTCCTCGATGCGCTAAAGATCGACAATGCCGTGGTCATGGGTTTTTCGATGGGCGGCTGGCTTGCCGCCGAACTGACGGCGATGTCCTGCGCGAAATTTTCCCGTCTGATCCTGGTAGATGCGGTTGGCGTCAAGCATGGCGGCCCGACCGACCGCGATATCGCCGATGTCTTCGGCATGGCCGCCCCGGCCCTCGCCGCCATCATGTGGCATGACCCGTCGAAGGCGCCCGATCTCGGAACACTAACCGACGAGCAGCTGGAAATGGTGGCCGGTAACCGGGCGGCGCTCGGGCTCTATACCTGGGAGCCGTATATGCATAATCCGAAGCTCCGACACTGGCTGCACCGGATCAACATTCCGACCAAGCTGATCTGGGGGGCGAGCGACGGTCTGGTCACGCCCGAATATGGTGAAAAATACGCGAAGCTGATACCGGGAGCAGAGTTCGTAACCATCCCCGAGGCGGGTCATTCACCGCAGGGAGAACAGCCGGAAAAATTTGTAGCAGAAGTGATGCGCTTTATCGGAGAGGGAGCAGCGGCATGAGGACTTACTGGTTTACCGAAGACGCTTATCCGAATCTGCCGCCGGAGGACGAATTCGAATCCATCCGCGTCAATCTGCCCAATTCGAACTTCGATCCGGTCAAAGGCAACGAGCTCTATAACTGGTATCTCGACCTCTGGTGCATGGCCGAGGAAAAAGGCCTCGATATCATGAATAACGAGCATCACCAGACCGCCACCTGCATGGTGCCGGCCGCGCCGCTGATGCTGGCCATTCTAGCGCGTGAGACCTCCAAGGCGCGCCTGCTGATCCTTGGAAATCCGATCGCCAACCGCCGCAACCCGATCCGGGTCGCTGAGGAAATGGCACTCATCGACGTGATCTCCAAGGGACGGCTCGAATGCGGCTTTGTCCGCGGCGTGCCCTACGAGGCACAGCCCGCCAACCGCACCCCGCAGCGCGGCAGCCAGCGCCTGTGGGAAGCGCATGACATGATCATGAAGGCGTGGACCACCCATGACGG
>JBLHKG010000442.1:0-3145 GCA_047619835.1 Alphaproteobacteria bacterium | reverse complement strand
CATCTTCCCTCAAGCGGGCGTCCAGATTGGAAAGTGGCTCGTCCATCAGAAGGACGTTGGGGTTCACCGCGATGGCGCGCGCCAACGCAACGCGTTGCTGCTGGCCGCCGCTCAGTAGTGTGGCCGGCCGGTCGATCTGCGCGTCCAGCTGCACCATGGAGAGCGCCTGCTCAACTCTTGCGCGGACGGCGCTGCGCGGAATCTTTTGCGCGCCGTCGGTAAGCGGGAGCGCCACATTTTCATAGACTGTCATATGCGGCCAAACGGCATAGGACTGAAAGACCATGCCGAATCCGCGATCCTGCGGCGGAACCCAGACTGACGGGCTATTTGAATATATCGTTCGGTCGGCGACACTGATGGAGCCCGAATCCGGCGACTCAAGCCCGGCGACCGCGCGCAGCAGGGTCGTTTTCCCCGACCCGCTGGCGCCGATGATGACAAAGAACTCGCCCGGTTCGACATCCAGACTAAGATTGTCCAGAGCCGCCACCTCGCCATCGGCGACTTTAAAGACCTTCCGGAGGTCTCGGATCGAAATCAATTTTCGCACTCCCTGCGTTACCAGCGTGCTCTTTGTGGCACCGTTAATCGGCATAGCCTACGAATTAAATTCGGGCAGCGCCAGTATGATTTTCTCCAATATCCGGTTCGGTGGCTCTCCGTTAATGTCCCGCAAAAGCGCGTTGACGGCTGACGCCCTTCGGCCGGCATGATTCTGCACAGGCGGAAACGCGCGCTGTTGCCATAAAACGAGGCGTGCTCCATTAAAAAATGACTATTAAATAAACATAATAATAATAATGCCTATAACTTAGGCATTATTATTACCTAAACATGTAGCGCCACACGGCGATGGCCGAACAAATCCTCCCACGATTCCAGATAGATACGTCCTTACGTCGGCACCCGCGCTGAGTTGGCATGGTTTTTGCGAAGTAGCTTTTTGGCAACGCACAATTCCAAGCCAACAACGAGGGAAATCATGACTAATTTTTCAACATCCATGAAGCGGCTGGCGATTTCCGCCATCGCAGTCGGCGCTCTCGCCGGCGCTACCGCCGTACAGGCGGCCGACACGATCAAAATCGGCATTCTCCACTCACTTTCGGGCACCATGGCGATCAGCGAGACCACGCTGAAAGACACCATGCTGATGCTGATCGCCGATCAAAACAAAAAGGGCGGCCTGCTCGGCAAGAAGCTTGAAGCGGTGGTCGTCGACCCGGCCTCCAACTGGCCGCTCTTTGCCGAAAAGGCGCGTGATCTGATCCAGAACCAGAAAGTCGATGTCGTGTTCGGCTGCTGGACCTCAGTATCGCGCAAATCGGTCCTGCCGGTGTTTGAAGAACTCAACAGCCTGCTGTTCTACCCGGTTCAGTATGAGGGCGAGGAAAGCTCACGCAACGTGTTCTATACCGGTGCCGCGCCGAACCAGCAGGCGATCCCCGCGGTCGAATATCTGATGGGCGAAGATGGCGGCAGTGCCAAGCGCTGGGTTCTGCTCGGCACCGATTACGTCTATCCGCGCACCACCAACAAGATTCTCCGAGCCTTCCTGAAGGCCAAGGGTGTCGCCGAAGCCGACATCATGGAGAAATATACCCCGTTCGGTCACTCCGACTGGCAGACCATTGTCGCCGACGTGAAAAAATTCGCGTCCGCCGGCAAAAAGACTGCGGTGGTCTCGACCATCAACGGTGACGCCAACGTGCCGTTCTACAAGGAACTCGGCAATCAGGGCATCAAGGCCGAGGATATCCCGGTCATCGCCTTCTCTGTTGGCGAAGAGGAACTGTCCGGTATCGACACCAAGCCACTGGTCGGCCATCTCGCCGCCTGGAACTATTTCATGAGTGTCGATGCGCCTGAAAACAAGGCATTCATCAAGAAGTGGCAGGCCTTCATCAAGAACAAGAAGCGCGTGACCAATGACCCGATGGAAGCGCATTACATCGGCTTCAAGATGTGGACCCAGGCTGTCATGCAGGCCGGCACCACCAATGTGGATGCGGTGCGTCAGGCGATGTACGGCCAGAAGACCAAGTCGCTGACCGGCTCAGTCGCCGAAATGCACACCAACCACCATCTGTCGAAGCCGGTTCTGATTGGCGAAATTCAGGCGAATGGCCAGTTTGAGACGGTGTGGAAAACCAGCGGTCCCGTGATCGGCGACGCCTGGAGCGATTACATTCCGGAAAGCGCCAAGCTGACCGCCAACTGGAAGTTCCCGTGGATCTGCGGCAATTGCCAGAAGCCTAAATTCAACTGAATTGACACGGTGAAACCGCAGATGGCTGACTGAGAGACCAGTTGACCAGCTAAATAGGGTCCGGGTGTCCGAACGCCAAAAATGGTGGGGCGCCCGGATTTTTTCTCCCAAATATTTTCTCAGAGTAAAACGGATAAGACCAAGATAATGACGTCGTTCGTTACACGGCTTCTGGCAACACTCGCGGTGATTTGCGGGCTGACGATAGGGCTGGCTCCGGCGACAGCCCAGGAGAGCCCGGCCGCCGCGCGGGTTCAAGATTTGGGCGCGCGCAGCTTCAGCAAGATCATCAAGGCCGTAAATGCACTTGCCGCCACCGGTGAAGACGGCGTCACCGAAATCCTTGAGGCCTATCTCGCCCGCAAACTATACGTCCAGAAATCCACCAAGCGGGTAGTTTTTGCCAAACCTGAGGGCGAGGCATTTCAAATCTTCGAACCGCTGACGCGAAAGGCGCTGGGCCCCGCGAAAAGCGACGATCTCAAGAAACTTCGCCTTAATAACCGGGTGCGCCGCACGATCCATGCCGCCGTCGGCGGGCTGACGCTTCAGAGCAAGGATCCGGCCAAGCGGATCAAGGCCGCAGATGCCATCTTTAAAGCGCCCAAGGCGGAGCAGCTCGCGATTCTGCAAAAGGCCGTCGACGGCGAACAGGACGCATCGGTGAAGCCGGCGCTCCAGCGCGCCCTGGCAGCAGCCCGCCTGGCTCACGGCGGGAACAGTAAAGAGCGACTGGCGGCCATCTCAAGCCTCGGGCAGTTTGCCGATCCGCAGGTCAGCGCCCGGCTTAAATCGCTGCTGGTGAAGGACGACAAGGAAAAATTCATCGAACCGGATGCGGCTGTGCGCAAAGCGGCGGAAGCGGCCCTGTTC
>JBLHKG010000441.1:0-3152 GCA_047619835.1 Alphaproteobacteria bacterium | reverse complement strand
GCCTGAGATTACGGTGCTGTGCGGGCGTTTTGAAGGGGTCGATGAGCGCGTGCTTGAGGCGCGTGATCTGGAACAGATCAGCCTCGGTGACTTTGTCCTGTCGGGCGGAGAACCTGCGGCGATTGCCCTGATCGATGCCTGTGTACGGCTGATCCCCGGCGTGATGGGCGCTGTGGAATCGGTCGAAGAAGAGAGTTTTGAAGAGGACCTGCTGGAATACCCGCACTATACGCGGCCCGAAGACTGGCAGGGACACAAGGTGCCGGAGCTGTTGCTCAGTGGGCACCATGAGCGGATCAGGACCTGGCGGCGTGAAGCCGCCGAAAGAACGACCCGGGAGCGCCGCCCGGACCTGTGGTCCAGACATCAGGAGCGTCGCGCGGAAATGAAGGAATAGCGTTATGAATATTATTGAGCAGCTCGAACAGGAACAGATCGACAAGTTGAGCGCGGTTCGCTCGGCGCCCGAATTCGGGGCGGGCGATACGCTTCGCGTCCATGTGAAGGTGGTTGAAGGCACGCGTGAGCGTATTCAGGTCTTCGAAGGGGTTTGCATCGCACGGCGTAATGCCGGGATCAACTCGGCCTTTACGGTCCGCAAGATTTCCTACGGTGAAGGGGTGGAACGCGTGTTCCCGCTCTATTCGCCGCGTATTGAGGAGATCGAGCTGGTGCGCCGCGGCGTCGTCCGGCGGGCCAAGCTCTATTACCTGCGGGCGCTGCGTGGCAAGAAGGCTCGTATCGCCGAGAAGGTGGAGCGCCGGGTTGCCAAGAATCTGGTGTCAAAGGGCGCAGCACCGGTCGCAGAGCCGGTCGTTGAAGAAGCCACACAGACCAGCGACGACAAGAGCTGAGCGCTTTACGCGCCTGTTCAACAGTCTTCGCGTTAGAGGGAGAAGGGATGATGTCAGCACCCAGGACACTGTTCGACAAGATCTGGGACAGCCATCTTGTCGATGAACAGGATGACGGTACCTGCCTGATCTATATCGATCGGCAGTTGATCCATGAAATCACCAGTGCGCAGGCATTTGACGGGCTTCGCGCCGCGGGGCGCAAGGCGCGCCGCCCGGAAGCCAATCTTTGTGTGCCGGATCACAACGTGCCGACCACGCCCGGCCGGGGTGAGATCGCCGACATCGAAAACGACGATTCGCGGATCCAGCTCGAAGTTCTGGAGAAGAACGCGGCTGAGTTCGGTCTTCCCTATTTTTCCGTCAATGATGTCCGTCAGGGCATCGTCCATGTGATCGGTCCGGAGCAGGGCTTTACTCAGCCCGGCCTCACCATCGTCTGCGGCGATTCGCATACCGCGACGCATGGCGCGTTTGGCGCTCTCGCTTTTGGCGTCGGCACGTCCGAGGTCGAGCATGCGCTGGCCACCCAGACGCTGATCCAGCGCCCGGCAAAGAACATGCGGATTACCGTTAATGGCGCGATGCCGTTTGGCTGCACCGCCAAGGATATGATCCTTGCCATCATCGGCAAGATCGGCACGGCGGGCGGCACCGGCCATGTCATCGAATATGCCGGTCAGGCCATCCGCGATCTGTCGATGGAAGGCCGCATGACGGTGTGCAACATGACGATCGAGGGCGGCGCGCGCGCCGGTCTCGTCGCGCCCGATGAAAAGACATTCGAATATCTCAAAGGCCGTGCCCAATCGCCAAAAGGCGCCCAGTGGGAGATGGCGGTCGAGCAGTGGAAGAAGCTGCCGTCCGACGAGGGTGCGGTCTACGATACCGAGGTCACACTCGATGTCAGCGAAATTGCGCCGCAGGTCACTTGGGGTACCAGCCCGCAGGACGAAATCGCGATTACCGGTTCGGTGCCCGATCCTGCTGATGAAGCCGATCCCGACCGCCAGAAAGCCATCGCCCGTTCGCTCGAATATATGGGGCTGACGGCCGGCACCAAGATGACCGATATCGCCGTCGACAAGGTATTTATAGGCTCCTGCACCAATTCGCGGATCGAGGATATGCGCGCCGCCGCTGCGGTTGCCAAGGGTCACAAGGTGGCGGACAGCGTCCGCGCTCTGGTGGTGCCGGGTTCTGGTCTGGTGAAATTGCAGGCGGAGGAAGAAGGTCTCGACAAGATCTTTATCGAAGCCGGTTTTGAATGGCGTGAGCCGGGCTGTTCAATGTGCCTCGCGATGAACGGCGATCAGCTCGAGCCGGGCGAACGCTCGGCATCGACGTCCAACCGCAATTTCGAGGGCCGTCAGGGCGTCGGTGGGCGCACCCATCTGGTTAGCCCGCCGATGGCGGCCGCCGCGGCGATCGCCGGCCATCTGGCCGATGTTCGCGACATCATGAAGTAGGGAGCCGTATCATGGAAAAATTCACCACCCTGACCGCAGTCGCCGCCCCGCTCAATATCGTCAATTGCGATACCGACAAGATCATTCCGGCGCGCTTTCTCAAGACCATCAAGCGCACCGGTCTCGGCATCAACCTGTTCAACGATATGCGTTACAACACGGACGGCTCCGAGAACGAGGATTTCGTGCTCAACAAGCCGGCTTACCGCAAGGCGCAGATCCTGGTCGCCGGTCATAATTTCGGCTGCGGCTCATCGCGCGAGCACGCCCCGTGGGCACTGGATGATTTCGGCATCCGCTGCGTGATCTCGACTGATTTCGCCGACATCTTCTATTCCAACAGCTTCAAGAACGGCATGCTGCTGATCAAGGTCACGCCGGAACAGCTCAAAACCCTGATGGAAGACGCGGAGCGCGGCGCCAACGCGACCATGACGGTCGATCTCGAAAACCAGGAGATCACTGGATCCGACGGCGAGAAGATTTCGTTTGAGCTCGATTCGTTCAGGAAGCATTGCCTGCTGAACGGGCTCGACGATATCGGCCTGACCATGGCCAAGGCGCCTAAGATTGATACCTTCGAGGACCAGCAAAAGGCAAGCCAGCCCTGGCTTTACGGCTGATTTAGAAGACATATCCGGTACAAAAGGGTGGGCCTTATCGGGCCCACCTTCTTTGTCTTCCCATTCCCGGGACTCCCCATCTTCCAGCAGCTGTGCTAGAGCTTCGCACCGCTGAAAACCAAGGATGAGGGAGCGCCGCAAATGGCCGCCAACAAGAAAATATTGATGCTGCCCGGCGACGGGATCGGACCGGAAGTCATGGGCGA
>JBLHKG010000440.1:0-3172 GCA_047619835.1 Alphaproteobacteria bacterium | reverse complement strand
CCCCCGGCGCTGGCGATACCGAGCCAAAGGCTGCGGCGTTCAGGGCCGACACTGCGGGCCACGACGGCAAGCAGGATCGGCAGGCTGGTCGCGCTCATGCCGAAACCGGTGAGCAATCCGGTCGACAATGTGATGCCGAGAGGCGTGGTCGAAACGGCCATGCAATATAGCCCGCCGCCATAGAGTAGCAGTCCGGCGCTGACCACGCGGCCGGCGCCGTACCGGTCGGCTATATTGCCCCAGAAGGGCTGTGAGAGGCCCCAGACGAGGGTCTGAAGCGCCATGGCGAAAGAAAAGACACCGAACTCCCAACCAAATTTTGTCGAGATCGGCCCGAGGAAAAGCCCATAGCTCTGGCGCGATCCGAACGACAGCAGCAGGATCAGCGTCGCGCAGATCAAAATGACGATCGGCGTGCGCCAGTTGGGTTTTTCCGCCATGGTTTCCGGTCTTAGAAAGATGCCCGGCCTGCGCCGGAGCCTGTCTCAATTTCTATACACGTGATCCGCGTACGAGGGAACAGCGCTGAGAGCGTCGTGCGTGCTGTTATTGTGGGAGTGATGCCGCTCGCCGAGGCAAGCGTCACCGGACATCGGGTCTATTTGTGGCGGAAAATGATGCGTGCCTTGGTCAGGTCATAGGGAGTCATCTCGACATCGACCTTGTCGCCTTCCAGCACGCGGATACGAAATTTACGCATTTTGCCGGCGGTGTGCGCCAGCACTTCGTGACCGTTTTCCAGCTTTACCTTGAACATCGCGTTGGGCAACCGCTCCACGACGGTGCCCGGAAACTCAAGAAGTTCCTCTTTTGCCATAAATACCTGCTATCGGAGTTACGTGAGGCTGCATTAGCGCCATATGGCCTTAATTCGTCAAGGATTATCGCCATTTTTGTCTGGTATACTCAATGCCGGGGCAAGGTTGGGGAGTTGCCGCCGGGGCTGTATGCTGGTGCCGACAGTGAGGCCACCCGTTGCGCGCCGCAGCGGGACATAATCGAAAGTCCAGGATGGCAGTGGGATTCCGTTTTGACGCGATAAGGCGCGCCTTGGGCATTCGGAATTACCGAATCTATACCAGCGGTAATATTGTCGCGCATTTCGGCGTCTGGGCGTATCGCATCGGCTTGCTGTCGCTCACTTGGGAGTTGACCGAATCCGCCTTCTGGCTGGGCGCGATGGCGATGGCCGATCTGTTTCCGACCGTCATTCTGTCGCCGCTTGCCGGGGCGCTGACCGAGCGCGTAAACCGCATGGCGATGATGCGAATCACTGTAATCTTTACCGGCCTTCAGTCGAGCGTGCTGGCGCTTCTCTGTGTGAACGGAACGGCATCAATCGCCATCGTCTTTCCGCTCGCGCTGTTGCTCGGCATCGTGCTGGCGATCAATCACCCGATGCGGCTGGTAATCGTGACCAATCTGGTGAGCCGTGACGCGGTGCCGTCCGCGCTGGCGATCAATTCGCTGGTGTTCAACGTGGCGCGGGTGGCCGGGCCGTCAATCGCCGGCGGCATCATCGCGGCGACCGGCGATGGTACGAATTTGCTCGGGACGGCTATCGTCTTCGGGTTCTGCGCGGCGGGGCATGTGGTCTTTGCCATCGCCCTGTTCATGGTCCGGATGAACAGCCTCGCGATAACGCACAAACCGAGACCTTTGCGTCATGTTCCCGGCGAGATCATGGAAGGGTTCCGCTATGCCGCCGCGCATCCGGGGATCGGGCCGCTGCTGTTCATTCTCTTTGTCGTCGGGCTGACGGCGCGGGGCTATGCCGATCTGTTTGCCGGCTATGTCGACACGGTCTTTGGGCTCGATACCGATGCGTTCGGATTACTGCTGTCGTCGGTCGGGCTGGGGGCGGTGCTGGGGGGCCTGTGGCTGGCCCAGCGTGGCCATATCGCGGGACTGACCCGCATCTTTCTCGCCTATATTCTGGTGCTGGCCTGCGCCCTGATCCTGTTTACCGTGACCGAAAACTTTTATCTCGCGCTGGTCTGGGTGTTTATCGCCGGCTTCGCCCAGACGGTCGCGGGAACTGGCGAGCACACGCTGATCCAGGCTGCGGTCGACGAGCATCTACGGGGCAGGGTGGTCAGCCTCTACGGCGCGGTCTCGCGCGGCACCCCGGCGCTGGGCGCGCTTGCCATGGGCTGGCTCGGCGACGAGATCGGCCTGCGCTGGCCGATCGCCGGCGGCGCCATACTCTGCATCGGCCTCTGGGGCTGGGCGTATAGCAAGCGCCATCAACTGGCCGAGGCGCTGGAAACGCCGCCCGGCGAGCAGGGGGCATAGGATATGGCCGGACCCAATGCCATTCGCAGCGCCCTCTCCAACCGCAATTACCGGCGTTATGCGGCGGGGTCCTTCTGCTCGCATCTCGGCACCTGGATACAGCGGGTCGCGGTCGGGTGGCTGGCGTGGGAGCTGACCCATTCGGGGTTCTGGCTTGGCATGATTGCCGTGGCCGATCTTGCGCCGACGGTGTTTCTGGCACCGATCTGCGGTGTTGTCGCGGATCGGGTGAACCGGCTGCATGGCTCTCGCGTGACGCAGTCGCTGGCGGCGGTGCAGGCCATAATCCTGTGGGGGATGGCGGTCGCCGGATGGCTCACCATCGAATGGCTGGTCACGATGGTGATGGTCCAGGGCGTGATCATGGCCTTCAATCAGCCGCTGCGGTTTGCCATCATCCCCAGTCTGGTGGAGCACAAGGATCTCGGCTCGGCCATTGCCATCAATTCGATTTCGTTCAATTTCGCCCGCGTCGCGGGACCGTCAGTGGCCGGGTTGATCATCGCCCAGAGCGGCGTCGCGCTGGCGTTTCTGATCAACGCCGTGACGTTCCTGATTTTTGTCGCGAGCATGTTTGTCATTAACCCCGAAATGCCGCCGCGCCGCGCCGCAAGGCCGCTGAGAGAGGTGCCGGCCGAAATTCTGGAAGGCATGCAGTACTGCGTCCGCGCCCCCGGGGTCGGGCCGATGTTCGTTCTGCTGGGAGTCTATGCGGTGTTTGGGCGAGCCTATTCGGAATTGCTGCCCGGTTTTGCCGATGATGTATTCGATTACGGCGTGGTGGGATTTTCGATGCTGACCGCCGCCGCCGGCGCCGGCTCGGTTGTGGCGAGCGTCGTTCTGGCCAGCCGCGGCGCGGTCGCCGGGCTGACCAATT
>JBLHKG010000439.1:0-3175 GCA_047619835.1 Alphaproteobacteria bacterium | reverse complement strand
CATGAACGCCCTTGGTGACGTCTGCGTATTTCGGCGATGCCATGATCTCGGCGCGGGTGGCAAAAGGCGGATTGGCGCTGCCCGCGGCATAAGCGGCGTAGGACACATCGTCTTCTCCCGGCTCGCGCGCGCGTTTCGACAGCAATTCGACAAGATCGGGGATTTCAATTGGATCGATTATTTCCGCCCCGGCCCCGGCGAGATCGGCGACTGCCGTGTCGAAGACCTCGGTTATCAGCCGGAAATCGTCGGTGTCCGGTTCTGCCCGGTGTCCGATTGAGGTTCGTAATACACCAATGCGGGCGCCTTTCAGCGCGTCTTTATCCAGCAGATCGGCATAGCTCGCCGGCGATTGCCCGACGCCGCGCGCCGTAATCGGATCGGCGGGATCGTACCCCACCATAGAATCCAGCATTTTGGCCAAATCGGTAAGGGTTCGCGCCATCGGACCCAGAGAGCCATTGACCATCGGCCAGCCGGCAAAGACGCCACCCCGGCTTACCAGCCCGGCGGTCGGCCGCATGCCGGCGATGCCGTTCCAGATCGACGGCCGGCGAATCGAGGCAAAGCCTTCCTGACCGAGCGCGGCAGTCGCGAAATTGGCGGAAACACTGGCGCCTGATCCCCCGGAGGAGCCGCCTGCCGTGCGATCAAGGTCATAGACATTTTTTGTCGAGCCAAACAGCGAGCCATGCGTATCCCCTGCCCCCAGTTCGCCGAGCGTCGCCTTGCCGATAAAGATGGCGCCCGCCGCCTTGAGCTTGGCGACAACGAAGGCGTCCCGCCCCGGCATGTGCCCCTCAAACAGGATAGAGCCTAGCGTGGTCGGCATTTCCGCGACATCGCCCTGATCTTTCATCATCAGCGGTATGCCGTGCAGCGGCCCGGTCAAACCCCCGGCTTTGAAAGCGGCATCCAGCCGGTCGGCTTCGTCCAGCGCCTTGGGATTTACCGATATGACCGAGTTGATCGTGGGGCCGTTACGGTCATAGCGCTCGATCCGATCGAGATAGGTCTCGACCAGCTGACGCGCGGTGAGGGTTCCGTCCTGATAGGACGCGTGAATATCGCCGATGGTGGCGTCGACAATTTTAAACTCTGCCATGATTACTCTCTTTTTTCTGATCCCTGTGGTTCCGATATTAGCATAAAAAAACGGCGATCCGAAGGACCCCATCTGTAAAGTTACGCGCGGGCGTAGATTTTTTCTGACAAATATCTCTACACTCCCTACGGGGATAAATTTTGGGAGGAAACGGACATGACAAAATCGAAATTCCACGGTTTTTTGAACATGTGGGGCAGCATGGCCATCGCCGCGCTATTAACCATCAGCGCGGCAACACCAACGGTCGCTCAGGACCTTGTCGCGCGCGGCAAATATCTTGTCGAAGGCATTGGCGGTTGCGGCAATTGCCACACGGCGCGCGGCGGACCGATGAAAGGTGTTACCCTCGCTGGCGGCAATAAATTCGGCAGTCCCAAAGCGCCCTTTGAAACATACGCAACCAATATCACGCCCGATCGCGAGACCGGCATCGGCAAATGGACCGACGCGCAGATCATCACGGCTATTCGTGAAGGCAAGCGGCCGGATGGCAGCCTCATCGGCCCGCCGATGGCGATTGAATTTTTCAGGAATTTCTCGGACCGTGACGTGAAGTCGATTGTCGCCTTTTTGCGGACGGTGAAACCGGTCAAAAACAAAACGCCAAAGGCGGTGTTCCGCATGAAGCTCCGCCCCGGCCATCCAGCCGGCAAGGTTGCCGACACATCGCCTGCCAATAAAATTGCCTATGGTGCGTACCTGGTGCAGGTCGGGCATTGCATGGAATGCCACACCCCGATGGTGAAAGGAAAACTGGATCTGAAAAACCGCCTGGGCGCGGGAGGCAGGTCGTTCCGCGGTCGATGGGGCGAAAGCATCGCAGCCAACATCACCCAGGACAGGAAGACCGGCATCGGCAGCTGGACTGACTCGCAGATCAAGAGTGCGATCAGCAAAGCCGTTCGGCATGACGGCACAGGCCTTCGCCCGCCGATGTGTTTCCGCTGTTATGGCAAGATGACCGACAGCGACCTTAACGCGGTGGTCGCCTATTTACGTACGGTAAAACCGGTCAGCAACAAACTCCGGTAAACGGGAGAGAAAATTGAGCAAGCCCCAACTGCCCGCGGCCAGCCGGTTTGTCGATACGATCCGGAATTTATATGAGTCCGAAGCCGATCTTGAAAAGCGCTGGGCCGCCATCCGCGAAGCGATGATCCCGATGCTGGCCGATCCGGGTCTGAAGGAAAGCTCGAAACGCTGGCCGCTGACGGTCGCCGATGCCGCGGGCGGCGTTCGCAATCTGCTGTTCTATGAGGATCCGGATTACGGCTTTGTGTTCAACGCGACGGTACGCAAGGCCAACTCCGTCACCAGCATCCACGATCATGGTGATATCTGGACGCTATACGGGCTGATCGACGGGCACGAGACGATGCACCGCTTCGAGCGCACCGATGGTGGTCATCCCGATAAAGGGCCTGTTGCCTTGAAAGAAACCGGCAGTCAGAAGCTCGGGCCGGGCGATGTCGACGCGGTTGCGCCGCGCGGCATACATCAGGAACATGGCGGGCTGGCCAATTCGATGGCATTCATCGTCAGGGCGCAAAAGGCCGGTACCTTCAAGCAGCGTAATTTCAATCGGGAAACCGGTGAGATCCGCCTGAATGACGGTCCCACCCTGATCGAATACGCGCTGGATTAGCTGCTTTCACGTTCACGAGGCGACTATCAATTCAGGGCATGGTCGGTGACTGTAACGCCACCGCCATCGATAAAATCATAGATCCGGAAGGCGTGCGGCGCTTCGCAGAAGGCCGACGGCAGCGAGTGAAGAACGCCGCCTGACCTGACCAGACTGCCGGGGTGATAGTGACCGGACAGGACCGCCCGCACCCGGCCGGAACGGTCGATGGCGCTCTTCATGTCCTCCGCGCCCTTGTATTCATATCGCCACCCCTTGGCGAAAGTCGGCGGGTCGATCATGTAGTGCTGGACGTGAATCTGCGGACAATCGTGTTCGGGCTCCGTCATTGCCTGTTCGAACAATTGCTTTCGGGCGCCGGTTCGCTGGGGCTGGCGGTCCTCCGCCAACCCGTCCCAGAAACAGAAAAACCGTATTCCGGC
>JBLHKG010000438.1:0-3175 GCA_047619835.1 Alphaproteobacteria bacterium | reverse complement strand
CGAACCGCTGTCGGTCGCGCCGCTGTGGGAAAGATTGTTCCAGCTTGTCACCAAGGAGCCCAACGTCAAGGCGCTGCCGCATATCTGGAAGTACGATGAAATTCGTCCCAGCCTGATGGAGACCGCGACTCTCATCACGGCGGAAGAAGCCGAGCGCCGGGTGCTCATCCTCGAGAACCCGGGCCTCAAGGGCCAGACGGCCGCCACAGACGCGCTATTTGCCGGCTGGCAGCTGATCATGCCGGGCGAGATCGCGCCGACCCATCGCCATTCGCCGGCGGCGCTTCGTTTCATCGTGGAAGGCGATGGCGCCTATACCTCGATCAATGGTGAAAAATCGCCAATGGCTGTCGGCGATCTGATCCTGACGCCGTCGATGGTGTGGCACGATCACGGCAATATCGGCAAGGATCCTGTAGTCTGGCTCGACGGGCTCGATATGCCGACGGTTCGTTTCCTCGGTCCGGTCTTCGCCGAGCTGTATAACGGCGGCGAGCTGTACCCGGAAGGGCGGGCGCCGTATGACAATATCTCCCGCTATGGCGCGAAAATGCTGCCGATGGGCGAAAAATTCGAGACCGAAAATTCCCCGGTGTTTCATTACCCCTATAAGGAAACCCGCGCCGCGTTGGTCAATCTCAAGAAATCCGACGAGATCGATCCGGTGCAGGGCATCAAGATGCAATATATCAACCCGGCCAATGGCGGCCCGGTGATGCCGACCCTCGATTGCTATATGCAGCTTCTGCCGGCGAAGATGGAGACAGAGACGTTCCAGTCGACGGCGGCCTGGATCTATTCAGTGGTCGAGGGCACCGGCAAGACAATCGTCGGCGATACCGTGATCGAGTGGGGACCGCGCGATGTGTTCTGTGTGCCGGGCTGGGCGCCGCATCATCATGAGTGCGATGACGAGGATGCCTTCCTGTTCAGTTTCAGTGACAAAATTATTCACGAGAAGCTCGGCCTCTATCGCGAACGGCGTGGCAACGTCACGCATTAATGCCGATATAGAGTTAATGCCGATATAGAGAACGAAAACGGCCCGTTCCTTCATCAAAAGGAACGGGCCGTATCGATTCCGCGTTAGCGGAATTTAGCTGCTATTTTAGCCGCGGATGCGGGCGTCGAAATATTCGCCTTTGCCGGGACCGATTTCGAATTTCTGTTCGGAAAGATCGACGCGCTTGTCTTCGATACCTGGCGCCCAGGTCACCGCCTGAAGAATTTCGAGATCGACATCGCCGGTGCTGGCGAACCAGTAGGAATTGCCATGCGGCATGACGATGCCTTCATATTCACCGAAGACGCCGAGAATTTCGTCGTTGTCGCCATAGAAGGTGACTTCGCCTTTAAGCACCATCCACATTCCGTCCATGCCGGTATGGAGGTGCAGATTGTTGTCGCCGGAGCCTTTTTTGACGACCTGTACCGCGCCGCGGATCAATCCGGACGTGCCGAGATTGACGATGGATTTGCCGGCCTTAGCGTCGGTCGGCTTGGTATATTTGAAAATCTGCGGTTTGCGGGGTTTGTCGGTGGTCGCTTCCTGAACTGCTGTTGCCATTTTACTCTCCTGTTAGATTTTTTTAACAGCGCTGACCGAGCAGTAACACTGGCCTGGCGCAGTCGCCGACGATATCGCGGAACTATCTAATACCAATTATACGCCTATTGTTTTTTTTCACCAAGCGGATTGAAAGATAAACACCCACATAGTCAGTCCGCGAACGGTGTCTGGTGCAGTCGGGCAAGTAGCGCGATCAGGCTGTGTTTCTCGTCTTCTGAAAGTTCCCGCGTAATATGCGCCTCATGGTCGCGGACGCGGCGTTTGAGGTCCTTGAGCGCCGTTTCTCCCTCTGCCGTCACCTTGAGCGCGTGCGAGCGACGGTCATTGGCCGATACTTCGCGGACCACGAGACCGCGTTCTTCCAGCCGGTCAATAATCTGCACCAGCGTCGAGCGGTCGAAACGCAGCGCGCTGGCGATGGCGCTCTGGCTGATTCCCGGGTTGGCATCGATCAGAACCAGCGCGCCATATTGCGGCGGCGAGATTTCTGCCTCGCCGACCGTCTTGCTGAAATGCTGAAAGGTCGAAACCTGGGCGCAGCGGAGGTTGAAACCGATCAGATCGGGCAGCTCGCCCATATCGATTTCAACACCCCGATCCTCCGGCTTGCCGACTGCGACTGCCATTTGGCTGTCAGGTGATGTTGATCGTTAGATTGCACACCCCGTCGACATGGACTTCCATGGTCTCGCCGGCCTTAACGGCGCCGACGCCCTCAGGTGTTCCGGTGTAGATCAGATCGCCCGGCTCCAGCCGCATCAGACCCGACAGGTAGGAAATGCTTTCGGGAATATTCCAGATCATCAGATTGATATCGGTGGTTTGACGGGTCTCGCCATTGACCTTGAGCCAGAGATTGCCTTCCGACGGGTGGCCGATCTGCGACGCGGGGTAGATCTCGCTGCACGGCGCCGACTGGTCGAAGCCTTTTCCCATATCCCACGGGCGGCCCATATTCCGGGCGACCATCTGCAGATCGCGGCGCGTCATGTCGAGCCCGACGCCATAGCCGAAAATGTGATCGTTGGCGTCCTCGACGCTGATATCCACGCCGCCCTTGCCGATCGCGGCGACCAGCTCACCCTCGTAATGATAATCCTCGGTAGCGACCGGGTAGGGGATTGAGGCGCCGTTCTGGACGATGGCGTCGTTCGGCTTCATGAAAAAGAACGGCGGATCGCGCTCGTCGGCGCCCATTTCGCGGGCGTGTGCCGCGTAATTACGACCGATGCAGTAGATCCGGCGAACCGGGAAGCGATCCTCGCTGCCGGCGACCGGCAGGCTTGGAACGTCATAGGCGGGAACGACGAAACCCATGTAATTCATACTCCTGAGCTGGGGTTTTTCAATTTGCGGCGGACTTTGGCCCAGCAGCGCCAAAAGGGCAAGGGTTACCGCCGATATTGCCGCCGTCCTTGCCGCTGAAAGCGCCGTTTTGCATCAATGATAATGGCCGGTATACCACCAGCTTCAGACATTTCGCCCGCCGCGCGATACTTCGCTTCGTGACCCAGGCTGTGTAAAAACGCAGTTTTCGAAAATGTGCGAAGAAATATTTTCTGTGCGTTTTTAAACGCCTCGATATTTGTCTATCAGACTGGCCAG
>JBLHKG010000437.1:0-3185 GCA_047619835.1 Alphaproteobacteria bacterium | reverse complement strand
CGCGGGCTCGAAGGTCTCGCGTTCTTCCCGGCAGAGGGTTCTTTTGACATGGTCGAGATTGCCGCGCGCAAAGGCGGTGAAGCGGGACCGCATCACCGCCTCGGCGGTCGGCGCGGCGGCGTCACCGGCGATGATCGGGCCGCAACATTGGTCGAGGGCGGTACCGGAGCCGCAGGGGCACTGGGTCATTGTTTTCTCGGGGTCATTGGTGATGGGTTCCTTTATTACAGATAAAAAAGGCCGCCGGATTTCCCGACGGCCTTTTGATTTCCCGACGGCCTTTTATTGTATCGCGTCTGATTATTTTTTCATTTTCTTCTTTTTCTTCTTCTTGACGAGGATTTTGCGGGCCGCGGCGATGGTCGCTTTCGGCATTCCCCCCAGCCGTTTGACCAATGCCGTCATGGCCGCATGGCCGATCGGATCGACCACCAGCCTTGTGCGTTTGGCGTCTTCAAGAAATTTGGGATCGGTCATGGTCGCGTCAAAGGCGGCCCGCAAGGCGGCGATCCGGGCCTTGGGCAGGCCTGGGGCGGCGGTGTAGGGACGGCCCATCTCCTGCGGGATCATCAGGAAAATCAGCAGATCGCGCTCGGCCTTGTCCTTGATCAGGTCGAGTGCCATTGGCACGCCCTTCATGTCGGGATGCGGTGTGAGGCCGATCTGGGCGATGATGTTGATCTTCTTTTCCGAAAACCAGGTCGGGTTGGAGGCCAGCAGCGTCTGATAGGACATGCCGCAGATGCCGTCGGCCTCGCCGCGGGTCACTGCCATTCGGGCGCCGGATGCCTTGTAACCCAGCACGATTTTGAACTTGGTGCCGAGCGCCTTGTTGAAGATCCTCGGGAACACGGCAGCGTTACCGGTGGCGCCGGTGGCCGAAACGATGGTCTCGCGCGTTCTGGCATCGGCGAGGGACTTTGTCTTGCTGGCATGCCAGGTGGCGCAGATATTCTGATGCTTGCCGATGCTGCCGATCCAGGCGAATTTATAGATGTCGAATTTCGGCCCCTTCTTGCCGACAATCGGCGCGAACGGCAGGGTATTGAACACGGCGGCAAATACCGAACCGTCCTTGGGCGCGACATTATAGGTATAGTTCGCCGCCTTGATTGACGCGCCGCCCGGCATGTTTTTCGGCACGATATGAGGATTGCCGGGGATGTGGCGTCCCATGTGTTTGGCCAGGACACGCGAATAGGTGTCATAGCCGCCACCGGCGCCCGAGCCGATCAGCATGGTGACATTTCTGCCCTTATAGAAATTTTCGACCGACTGTGCCGCTGCGCTTTGCGCGACAATGAGAGAGAGCGCCGCGAGCGCCCCGGTGAGATATAGGTTTTTCATGTGAATTCTCCCTGCCTAAATGTCGGCAGTGAGGGTACGCCCGAAAAAAGCCCCACGCAAAGGCCGCGCGGGTGTTCGAGGTGCACGGAGGTGTAGGGGCGGGTTTAAAACCCGCCCCCGTATGATCAGTTAAACAGTTGCGGGAACTGGTCGCGCATTTTCTTTTTCAGCTCGGGGCTTGCCTCGGCCACTTTGGGGAATTCGTCCTTCCAGCCATAGGGGCGGCAGGCATCGATGATGCCGCGGTTATTGTGATAGGGCGGCTCGCGCAGCAAGGGGTCGAGCGGGGTCGACCAGCTTCGCTTGATGAACTGTACGTCCTCCGGCGGATCGCAGCGGGTCGACATCGCCCACACCACATCGAACATGTTGGACGGGTCGATATCCTCATCGACCACCACGACCCAGCGTCCGGCGTAGTTTCCGGCATGGCAGTTGCAGGCCAGCATTGCCGCCTGGCTGGCATGGCCGGGATACATCTGCTTGATCGAGATGACATTGAACAGCCGTCCGGCGCCGGCTTCGTGGCACCAGACGCCGTGGACGCCGGGAAGGCCGGCTTTTTCGACCTCGTCCCAGATCATCGCCGATTTTACCGCCGCGCGGGCAAAGGTGAAATTTTCCGGCGGGCGTGAGGGGACAGCGAGCGTCAGGATCGGGTTGGTGCGGTAATAGACGCGCTTCACCTTGACGATTGGCAGCATCGACGAACTCGAGGCGTAATAGCCCATGAATTCGCCAAATGGGCCCTCTTCGCGGATTTCGTCGGGATAGATCTCGCCCTCGATGACAATTTCCGAATGGGCCGGGAGGGGCAGGCCGTGGATTTCCGACTTGATCACGTCGATGGCGCGACCGCGCATGCCGCCAGCATAGGCCAGCTCATCGACCTCATGGTCGATTTCCTGATGCGACACCAGGAATAACAGCGGATCGTGGCCGCAGGAAATCAGCACCGGACAGGGCTCGCCCTTGGCAAAATATTTCTCACTGATCAGCCGGCCCTGCTTGCCGGGCGACATCCAGATGGCGACGGTATTTTTGTCATGCACCATCACGCGATAGGTCGCTGAATTGACCCAGCCGGTGTCGGGGTCGCGCATGATGACGGCGTCGTCGGTGCCGATATAGCGCCCGCCATCGAGCTCATGAACAAACGGAGCGGGAAATTTCCAGAGATCTACCTCATCGTCGCGCATGACGTTTTCCATCACCGGGCCGGTTTCGACCTCATTCGGCGGGATCAGCTCGAACCGTTCCTTCTGTTGCGCGCGATAGGACTGCACCAGATCGATTTCGTTTTTGGGCTCGGGCAGGCCGAGCACGACAGCGAGCCGCTTGAACGCGTTGGCGCCGCCCGACAGGATGCGGTGACCCTTTGGGTAGCCCGGAATATTGTCGAACAGCATGGCCTTGGCCCGACCGGGATTTTCCCCGGCGGTCATTTCCGAGATGGCGCCGACCTCGAGATTCCAGTCCGCCCCATCGACATGGGCAATCTCACCCATCTCCTCGAAAATCTCCAGCAGCTCGCGAAGATCCTGATAGCCGACATTGCGGCGCGACGGCGGAACGGGGGCCGGGTCATTGGCCATGAAACTGTCTCCCCTGGAAAAACATGTAACAGAAATCCTCGCCTGCGAAACTAGACCGCTGCCGTCATCCGCGCAACGGAGGGGACGATCTGCTGGCGATAGACAGTCGGGGCGCTGGGCCGCTATGGTTCACCATCTCATCCACCCTATTCCGGGAAGCGTAATGTCTGAGCCTTCTGACCTGCCTGAAACCTCTCTGTCCCAGCATTTCTGCGCCTGGGCGGCGCATCTGGAGGTTAGTGA
>JBLHKG010000436.1:0-3189 GCA_047619835.1 Alphaproteobacteria bacterium | reverse complement strand
GAGAGTGAACATCGAACCGAAGAAGTTTCATGCTGCTGGTGTTCATCCTGCTAATTGCCTATCCGCAATTGAGTCTTGTTCTCACCTGACCTTTCATCATTAACTGAAATCACGAAAACCATGCGCGATATTTCCGAAGATACTCTCACCGACGCCGTCCTCGCCACAATCGACGACAAAGCTGATCCACGTTTTCGTGAGATCATGTTTGCGCTGATCCGCCATCTCCACGGGTTCGCCCGCGAGGTCGATCTGACCAAGGAAGAATGGCTGGCAGCCATCGAGTTCCTGTACCAGACCGGCGAGAAGAGCAGCCGCAAAAGGAACGAGTTTATTCTGCTGTCGGACACGCTTGGCCTGTCGACGCTGGTCGATATGATTTCCAGCCGAGGCGATGATGAAGCGACCGAGGTGAGCGTGCTGGGCCCATTTTATATCGAAGGCGCGCCGATGCTGAAGAACGGCGCCGACCTGATTGGCGACAACGCGGGGGAACCCGGCATTATCCGCGGCCGGATTCTGTCGGCGGATGGCGACCCCATCAAAGGCGCCATGCTCGATATATGGCAGAACGCATCTAATGGGTTCTATTCAAACGAGGATCCCGAACAGGACGATTTCAATCTGCGCGGCCGGTTGATTGCCGCGGATGACGGCAGCTACAGCTTCACGACCATTCGCCCGATGCCCTATACCGTGCCCGAAGACGGCCCGGCGGGCGTCATGCTGCAGGCGATGGGACGCCACCCTTGGCGGCCCGCCCATCTTCATTTCAAGGTAACCGCCGACGGCTATCAGGACCTGATCACCGAGCTTTACCCGGACGATGATGAATATATCGACGAGGATGCAGTCTTCGGCGTGCGCGAGTCCCTGGCGGTACCATTCGCCCGCAATGATTCCCAGGAAGACGCTGCTAAAAACGGCCTTAACGCCCCGTTCTTTAATCTGGATTACAATTTTCGACTGCGACCAGCCTGACTGACCAGCCGATCGAGGCACAAACGCGAAGAGCACATATATGGGCCGCATCTGGATGCATCGGGCCGTCGAAGCCATTGCCGATGTTGGCCGGCAATATTTCGAACGACCCTCGTCGAAATCGCCGCTGCGGGCGGCAAAATCATTGTGCGTGGAATTGCTGTCGGGGCGCGGCGAAGCGTCCGGCACCGCCCTGGCGCGAGAAGTCGTCGCGCTTTACGAACAAATGCCGGACCTCGACAGGCTCGGGTTTCTTGGATTGCTGGCCGAGGATTACGGGATTGAAGCCGAGGGCGCGGTCGTCGCCGCCAGCGCCTATGCCGCCGCGCCCGGTGACGCGACCCTGTCGGCGCTTCGGGCCGCCGTCGAGCCCCCCCGTCAGGAGCTCCTGAGACGCATGAACACCGCGCCGGGAGGCACGGCGGCAATTGTTCATATGCGCGAACGCCTTGTTCTGGCCAAGGGTGACGACCCTGCCCTCTGCGGGTTGGACGAGGATTTTCGGCATTTATTCGAAAGCTGGTTTAACCGCGGGTTCCTGCAATTCGAGCGCATCGAATGGCGCACGCCGGCGGCCATCCTTGAGAAGCTGATCGCCTACGAGGCTGTGCATGAAATCCAGGGCTGGGGCGATCTGCGGCGGCGGCTGGCGGATGACCGGCGGTGCTTCGCGTTTTTCCATCCTGCGCTGATCGACGAACCGCTGATCTTTGTCGAAGTCGCGCTGACCAATGAGATCTCCAGCCAGATCGCACCGTTGATCGACTCCCCGCCCGACGACAGCCAGGGCGGCAAACCCTCGACCGCCATCTTCTATTCGATCAGCAACTGCCAGGCCGGACTCTCCGGAATTTCATTCGGCAATTTGCTGATCAAGCAGGTGGTCGATGCGCTCTCCACCGAATTGCCGTCGATCCGCCATTTCGCGACCCTGTCGCCGATTCCGGGATTCCGCGCGTGGCTTGACCGCACATTGCGGAACGACCCGCCGGCGTTCATGAAAGAAGCCGAATTCAAGCAGCTTGGCGAACCGGGCTGGGCGGAGGATCCAATCCGGCGCGCAAAGCTGAAGCCGCTGCTGACCAAGCTCTGCGCGCTCTATTTGACCGGTACGAACGCGAAGGGCCGAGCGCTCGACCCGGTCGCCCGGTTTCATCTCGGCAACGGCGCATCGATAGAGCGGATAAACTGGGAAGGCGACCTTTCCGAGCGAGGCCTCGCCCAGTCGGGCGGATTAATGGTGAATTATCGTTATGGCCCCGATGACATTGTCGGCAACCATGAAGCCTATGCCGGCAGGGGCGAAATCGCCATCTCATCGAAAGTGCGCGGCGAATTGCCGTAAAGAATTCTCTGAACCTTTATCGCTCCCGAAAAGCTTCGGCCTTAAGCTTGAGAAATCACCCCCGGAACAGACTCTCCTCAAAGGTGGGGGAATAATGGGGGCAAGGTCATTCTCAACGCCGAGCAGGAACTCAACATGGTGCGATTGCGCCGAACAGGCGCCGAGTACGATGTTAAGATCGCGATATTTCGCCTGCTCTTTGGGACCGGCATTCTTAAACCCGAAATTCTCAACCTGCCTCACTGACGGCAGTCGCCAGTCGACCCTCCTCCGCTGCACGCAGAAGAACGGGCAATTGCGCAATCGCCAGCTCCGCTTCGCGTTCCATCCCGGAGAAAGCATCGCCGATCCCATCCAGATGACCCTCGAAGCAATCCCTCTCAATCAGCGCGGCACAGGCCTCGAGCCGGACCGCGCCGATCGTCCCGGCACCGCTCTTGAGACTGTGAATTAGCCGACCGGCCTCGGCGTGATTACCCGCAATAGAATTTTCCCTGGCCTTTGCTATGTTCTCGCCCGCCTCGCTCGTGAATTCTTCAACCAATATTTTCAGATACTCGTCCCCCACATCGCGGCCAAACTGGGCGAATATCTCAGCATCAATAACCCCCGATACAATGCCCACATCGTCCTCTGCCGGTGCTGACGGCCGCTCCGGCGCCAATATCGCTATCCCGTCAGGCGGCGTCTCCCCAGCACCCGGCAGCGCCTGAGCAATTGTTCTGAGCATTTCCTCACGATTGATCGGCTTGGTCAAAAAACCATCCATGCCGGCATCAAGACAGGCCTGTCGGTTGTCGGCCAGCGCGTTCGCGGTCATAGCGATAATCGTGATATCGGCGTTTTCATTACCAAGTAAGCGG
>JBLHKG010000435.1:0-3191 GCA_047619835.1 Alphaproteobacteria bacterium | reverse complement strand
CGCCGATGATCTGGCGCGGGCCGATGGTGATGGGCGCGCTGGAACAGATGATGCGCGACGTTCAGTGGGGACCGCTTGATGTGCTGATTGTCGACATGCCGCCGGGGACGGGCGATGCACAGCTCACCATGGCGCAACGCGTCGCGCTGGCCGGCGCGGTCATCGTCTCGACGCCGCAGGATCTCGCGCTTCTGGATGCCCGCAAGGGACTCAACATGTTTCGCAAAACCGAGGTGCCGGTGCTCGGCATCATTGAGAATATGAGCTATTTCATCTGCCCGCATTGCAACGAGCGATCCGACATATTTTCCCATGGCGGCGCGAGAAGCGCGGCGGCGTCGATGGGCGTCGAGTTTCTCGGCGAGGTGCCGCTGGAAATGGCGATTCGCGAGGCCGCCGATGCCGGCATACCAATTGTCGCCGCCGATCCCGACGGTCCGCATGCCGCCGCCTATCGGCGCATCGCCGAGGCGCTGTTGCCGACGATTCAGGCCGGCGCCGCATCCGGTCCCGAAATCATTATTGAGTGAGAGCGCAATGTCAGGCGCGACGATAGATTTCCGCAAGGACATGGTTTTTGAATATGGCGTCGCCGAACAGGTAACGCCGCTGATCCGCCGCATCGTCGCGCGCAACCCCAGCGGTTTCACGTTCCACGGCACCAACAGCTACATCATCGGCCATGGTCGTGTCGCGGTGCTGGACCCCGGCCCGATGCTGGAGGAGCATATCGGCGCGCTGGCGGCCGCCCTCAAGGGCGAAACGGTGGAACGCATTCTCGTCACCCATACCCATCACGACCATTCGCCGGCCGCAGCGCCGCTGCGCGATATCGTCGGCGGCGAGATCAGGGGCGCTATTCCCAAACCCATCGCGCCGGGCACGCGGACCCAGGAATCGATCCAGTATGATTTTGCCCCCGATGTCGAGATCATCGACGGCGATGTGATTAAGGGCGACGGCTGGAGCCTGGAGGCGGTCCACACGCCGGGTCATATGTCGAATCATATGTGCTTTGCGCTGGCCGAAGAGAACATCCTGTTTACCGGCGACCACATCATGGGGTGGAACACCACAGTGGTCTCGCCGCCCGACGGCAATATGAAGGAATATTTCGACAGCCTGGAGGTCTGCCTCAAACGGCGGGAGGAAACCTTCTGGCCGGCTCACGGCCCCAAAATTCCCGACCCGCACCCCTATACCAGAGCCTACCGGACCCATCGGCGCATCCGTGAAGGACAGATCGGAGACTGCCTCAAAAAGGGCTTACGCACTGTGCCGGAAATTGTCGCCCGACTTTATAAGCACCTGCCCGCCAAAATGCATGTCGCGGCGTCAAGATCAGTCGTGGCGCATCTGGAACATATGGTCGAAACCGGTCGCATTACCTGCGACGGAACAGTGGACGAGACCGGAACCTATTTCCCGGGCTAGCCAAGACACGGTCAATCGGTCGAAATTCAATCGAGTCTGACCCCATTGAATTCTGAAATTTGTGAAATTTGTGACCCCATTGAAATTTGGCGTCATCCCGCAAATTGGTTGGCTAAAATAACCAATGCCTCGCGGCAGGCAAAAAAGCGCCGCACGCCCGCCGCAATCGGTCAGTCGGTCGGCACACGCCATGAGGTATCAGCGTGCTCCTTTGACGTCACGTCGAGGACGACACCGTTGGGGTCGCGATATTTGCGCTCGTAATCGGCGCCCTTGCCGACATTGAGGATCTGCCCGTGATAGGACCCGCCGGCGGCTTCGACTGTCGCGCTGGCTTCCGGCACATCTTCCACCAGAAAGCCCATATGGTGCAGACCGATATAGTCGGGTCCCCGTTCGTCGGGCGCGTTGTCGTTCTTCCTCAGATCCAGCAGGGCGAGAGAGACCACGCCATCTGACATCATCACCGCGACGTTTGATTCCCGAACCCGCTTCATGCCGAACGCCTCTTCATAAAATTTGGCGCTCTCCTGCAAATCCTTCACGCTCAGCGCGATATGTCTCAGCTTCGTCATTTCAAATTTTCTCCCTGGTTTTACGTTTGTGTATGGGACCGCGTTCAGGCGGCATGCTTGCCGGATTTCCAGCCGGCGCCCGCAATGGTCCGTTCGGCAAAGGCGATGGGTTCATCCTCCAGCGCCGTCGCCATGGTGTCGTTCCAGCGGTTGAGATAACCGAACATGGCGATTACCCCCATAATCTCGACGATCTGGAATTCGGTGAAATGCTTGCGCAGTTCCGCGAAATCCTTTTCGTCGGTCATGTTGGGCACCTGTGCCGCGGCCTGGGCAAAGCTGAGCGCGGCGCGCTCGGAATCCGAGAACAGATCGCTGGTCTCGAATTGCCAGATCGCGGCAATTTTTTCATCGTCGATGCCGGAGCGGGCGGCATTGCTGCTGGTATGGGCAACGCAATACATGCAACCGGCGCTGTGCGATGCCACGGCGCCGATCAGGTTTTTGAGCTGGAAGGGAACCGACTCTTCTTCCTGTTTGTAGACCGCCTTACCGAGCTCGATAAACGCACGCAGCATGTCGGGCTTATAGGCCATGACAAGCTGGGAATTGGGGATAAAGCCCATACGTTCGATCACCGGATCGAATACGTCCATAAGTTCGGGAATATCTTTCGGATCAAGCGGTTTCACGCGGCTCATCGGTCTCTCCTTGGCAAAGTTCCGGGCGCCACGCGAAATTACGCGGGCGCGGTCACCGCCAGAATAAAGAGGATGGCCCGGGCGGGCCAGTGGGATCGGAAATTGAACTGGTCGGAATTCAGGGGTGGAAATTCAAGCGTGGAAATTCAGGCCCGGATATTCAGGCCCGGAAACTCAGGCCCGGAAATTCAGGCCCCGATATTCAAGGATGGATTTCAATCGGCGTGCCGATTTTGACCATGTTCCAGATCTCATCGATCTCTTTATCTGTCACGGCAATACAGCCCTGCGTCCAGTCGATTGAGGGGTGCCCGACCCGCGCCGCCTTCAGCTTGTTGGGAAGACCATGGATCATGATTTTGCCGCCCGGATCGACACCAGCGGCCGCTGCCCTGGCCCGATCACGGGCATTGGGATAGGAAATACGGATCGCCTTGTGAAAGCCGGATTTTTTAAGCTTGAAATCCAGCGTGTATTCGCCTTCCGGCGTCTTTGCATCGCCCTGACGGGCCTTGTGGCCGGCAGGATAGCGGCCAAGCGC
>JBLHKG010000434.1:0-3197 GCA_047619835.1 Alphaproteobacteria bacterium | reverse complement strand
AAATTGAGAAGTTCACGGTTCTTCGTTCGCCGCATATCGACAAGAAATCCCGCGAACAGTTTGAAATCCGTACGCATAAACGTCTTCTCGACATCGTTGAACCCACGCCGCAAACGGTGGACGCGCTAATGAAGCTCGACCTCGCTGCCGGTGTGGACGTCGAGATCAAGCTCTAGGATTACGATTATGAGAACCGGCCTGATCGCACAAAAAATGGGGATGACGCGGATGTTTACCGACGACGGTGAGCATGTGCCCGTGACTGTCCTCAAAGTGGATAACCTACAGGTTGTCGACGTGCGCACGGACGAAACCAATGGCTATACCGCAGTCCAGCTGGGCTGGGGGACGGCAAAGGTCAAGAATGTCCGGAAGCCGCAGCGTGGCCATTTTGCCCGCGCCAAGGTTGAGCCGAAGCGCAAGCTTGCTGAGTTCCGGATAACGCCCGACGCGATGCTTGAAGTAGGCGCCGAAGTGCTGGCCGATCATTTCGTGGACGGACAGCATGTCGATGTTGTCGGCACCAGCATCGGCAAGGGGTTCGCCGGTGCGATGAAACGCCATAACTTTGCCGGCTTGGAAGCATCTCATGGCGTATCGATCAGCCATCGTAGCCATGGTTCTACCGGCAACAGCCAGGATCCAGGGCGTGTCTGGAAGGGCAAGAAGATGGCCGGTCATATGGGAGACGAACGGGTCACCATACAAAATCTGAAGATCGTTGCCTCCGATGCGGAACGTGGCCTCATCATGGTTCGAGGCGCGGTGCCGGGGTCAAAGGGCGGCTTCGTCCTCGTTTCGGATGCGGTCAAGCATGCGATGCCGGAATCGGCTCCGTTCCCGGCGAGTATAAAGAGTGGCGCTGTTTCGTCGGATGACGGGGTGCCGGAAACCGATGCCGATGTCCAGATTGAAAGCGGCGTCGACAATCAAGAAGAAAAGAAGGACTGAGCGCAATGAAGTGCGACGTCGTCACATTGGAAAATAAGGGCGCGGGCTCCGTCGATCTCGACGATGCCGTGTTCGGAGCGGATGTGCGTGCCGATATCATCGCGCGTGTGGTCAATTGGCAACTTGCCAAACGACGTTCCGGCAACCACAAAACCAAGACGATCAGTGAGATCAGTGGCAGTACCAGGAAGCCCTGGAATCAGAAGGGCACTGGCCGCGCGCGCGCGGGCAGTATGCGGGCGACCCAAATGGTCGGTGGCCAAACGGTGTTTGGTCCGGTTGTCCGGTCTCACGCCTTTCGGTTGAACAAGAAGGTTCGCAAGCTTGGTCTTCGTGCGGCCCTGTCAAGCAAACAGGCCGACGGAAAGCTGATTGTGATTGATCAGGCAACGCTTACCGAGCCCAAGACCAAGGTGCTTGCCGCTCAGCTGTCGGCGCTCGGTCTTTCTTCGGCGCTCATTGTCGCCGGGCCGGAAGTCGATGCCAATTTCAAGCGCGCAATTGCCAATATCCCGCGGGTCGATGTCATGCCGCAGCAGGGCGCCAATGTGTACGACATTCTGCGCCGCGACACGCTGGTCCTGACGAAAGACGCAATCGAACATTTGGTGGAGAGGCTCAAATGAGTGCGCGTGCGTACAAGCCCGTAAAAATATCGGATATTCGAGCCTACGACATTATTCGTTCGCCCATGGTGACGGAGAAATCGACCATGGGGTCGGAGCATAATCAGGTCACGTTCAAGGTTTCGATGGATGCGACCAAGCCAGAAATCAAGGCCGCGATTGAGATGCTTTTCAAGGTCAAGGTGACGGCGGTAAATACTCTTCGCCAATCCGGCAAGATCAAGCGTTTCCGCGGGATTAAGGGCAGGCGCCCGGATTATAAAAAAGCAATGGTTTCGCTCGCTGATGGCGAAAGCATCGACGTGACGACAGGGATTTAGGGCATGGCTCTCAAGAATTTTAGACCAACTACGCCGTCCCAGCGCGCACTCGTTCTGGTAGACCGGTCTGAGTTGTACAAGGGAAAGCCCGTTAAGAACCTGACCGAAGGTCTGAGTTCAAGTGGCGGTCGCAATAACAATGGGCGCATCACCATGCGCCGGCGCGGAGGCGGCCACAAACGGCGCTATCGGATGATTGATTTCCGTCGTATCAAATTTGATATGCCAGCCACTGTTGAGCGGCTCGAATACGATCCCAATCGGTCGGCGTTTCTCGCGCTCGTAAAGTACGAGGATGGTGATCTTTCTTACATCCTGGCGCCGCAGCGGGTCGCCCCCGGCGATGTTGTGGTCTCTGGCAATCGGGTCGACGTCCGTCCCGGAAATGCCATGCCGATGGAAAATATCCCGGTGGGAACCATCATCCACAATATCGAGATGAAGCCGGGTGCCGGCGGCCAGATGGCACGCGCTGCAGGAACCTATGCACAGTTAATCGGTAAGGATGCGGGCTACGCGCAGTTACGCTTGAATTCGGGTGAGCTGCGCATGATTCCGGCACGGTGCATGGCGACCATCGGTTCGGTATCCAACCCGGATAACAAAAACACCAATATGGGCAAGGCCGGTCGTAATCGCTGGTTGGGCAAACGCCCTTCGGTGCGAGGCGTTGCAATGAACCCGGTCGATCATCCGCATGGCGGCGGCGAAGGCCGTACATCGGGCGGTCGCCATCCGGTCACGCCATGGGGCGTGCCGACCAAAGGCAAGCGTACGCGCGGCAAGAAGCCAAGCGATAAATACATCATGCGCCGCCGGAACAAGCGGTAGGGAGACGGTTTAGTGACTCGTTCAGTCTGGAAAGGCCCGTTCGTCGATGGTTATCTGCTTAAAAAAGCAGAGAAAGCCCGCTCGTCAGGACGCAAAGACATCATCAGAATTTGGTCGCGACGCTCGACCATCCTGCCGCAGTTTGTGGGACTCAGTTTCGGAGTTCACAACGGGCAGAAATTCATTCCCGTGCTGGTGACCGAAAATATGGTTGGTCACAAGTTTGGGGAGTTCTCGCCGACTCGCAGCTATCGCGGGCACGGCGCGGACAAGAAAGCGACGAGAAGGTAGGGAGGTCACAATGGGTAAAAAGAGCGCTCCCCGCCGGCTTAACGACAATGAAGCAATGGCGTATTTGAAATCGGTTCGGATCAGTCCGCAAAAACTGAATCTCGTAGCGCAGTTGATCCGTGGCAGGAATGCCGCCGACGCGTTGGCCGATCTGACGTTTTCCAGCAAGCGTATTTCC
>JBLHKG010000433.1:0-3202 GCA_047619835.1 Alphaproteobacteria bacterium | reverse complement strand
CCGACGCCTTCCTCAATCGAAATCAGGTGGGTCTCACCGACGGTGCCAAAGGCCTGCGGCAGCAAAGTGTCCTCGATGGTCAGGGCGGCGACACCCGCCGTCTCAAGCTCCTCTACCGTCCGGCGTACATTGAGCGCATTACCGTACCCGTGATCGGCATCCACCAGCAGCGGCAAATTGCCGGCCCGGTTGATGCGATAGGCCTGATCGGCGAACTCGGTCAGGGTCAACAGCACGATGTCAGGGGCGCCCAGCACGGCAAGCGAGGCGACAGAGCCGGCATACATACCAACCTCGAAGCCAACTTCCTCGGCAATGCGCGCGGATATGGGGTCGAATACCGAGCCCGGATGGATACATTTGTCGCCTTCAATGATGGCGCGAAATACCTCGCGCCGTGGTGTCCAATGCATGATGCTTTCCCCGGATTTTGATGTTGTCTGATGGGCCGCACGCTAGCCGCGCGTGGAACATTCGGCAAGCCACACCGCCAGCAGACTTGAACTCCGCCCCCCTATCGGCGTATCACCTGCCACCAGAACAATTTGGCGACAATCGAAGGAATCCGAAGCATGGCACGGTTCTATGAAGCCGACATGGGGAGAGACCCCGACAACCCCTTTGCCCGCGATGCCGATGGCAAGCTGGTACGGCGCGGCTTCTGGCTCGATATGGGCGACCGATCACTGGTTCTCGCCATGGTGCAGGGCGTCGGCAGGCCGCTCAACAACGAGCAGAAACGGCTGCATCTCGCCGATATCGGTCGTGACCACCTGATCGACCAGATCTGCATCGTCGAAATCCTGCCGCCGGAAGAATAGTCGCACCGCATGCTGCGTATCGAAGATTTAAGTTACCGGATCGGCAAGCGCGTACTGATCGACCGGGCCAGCGTCGACATCAACCCCGGCCATCGGATCGGGCTGGTGGGGCGCAACGGTACCGGCAAGACGACGCTTCTGCATCTGATCACCGGCGCGCTGGAGCCGGACACCGGGAAAATCGAATTCCCCGAGAGTTGGCGCCTCGGCATCACCAGGCAGGAAGCACCTTCGGGACCCCAGAGCCTGACTGACACCGTTCTCGCCGGCGATCGTGAACTCACCCAACTCAACACCGAAGCGGAGACCGCGACCGATCCGCTGCGGATCGCTGAAATCCACGCGCGGCTTCAGGAAAAACACGCCCATAGCGCGCCGTCGCGCGCCGCACGCCTGCTGGCCGGGCTAGGGTTCTCCGAGGCGGACCGTCAGCGTCCCTGCGGCGAATTCTCTGGCGGCTGGCGAATGCGGGTCGCCCTGGCATCGTTGCTGTTCTCTGAACCCGATCTGTTGCTGCTCGATGAGCCGACCAACCATCTCGATCTCGAAGCAACTTTGTGGCTTGAGGATTATCTGCGCAATTATCGCGGCACGGTGCTGATCGTCAGCCATGATCGCGGGCTGCTCAATCGGGTGCCGCAGGAAATCCTGCATCTCGAGGGCACCAAACTAACCCTCTATAGCGGCGGCTATGACCGGTTTGAGAACACGCGGCGCGCCCGGATCGAGCAGATGGGCAAGGCGCGCATCAAACAGGAAGGCGAACGCGCCCGTATCCAGAAATTCGTTGACCGGTTCCGCTACAAGGCGAGCAAGGCGAAACAGGCACAATCCCGCCTGAAGATGCTGGAGCGCATGGAGCCGATCCCCGACTTCACAGAGGACGGCGGCAGTAATTTCGATTTCCCCGATCCAGAGCCGCTTGCGCCCCCGTTACTGCGTCTCGACGACGTCTCGGCGGGCTATGACGGGAAAGCGGTCCTTACCGGCCTGACGGTCCGCATCGATGTTGAGGACCGCATCGCGCTGCTGGGCGCCAACGGCAACGGTAAATCGACGCTGATCCGCCTGCTGGCCGGCAAGCTGGAGGCCATGTCCGGCGACATGGGGCGTCATCGCAAGCTCCGAGTCGGCTATTTCGCCCAGCATCAGACCGACGAGCTTGATTTCGACTCAACACCGGTCGAGGCGCTGAGCCGCCTTAGGCCAAACGAGCTTGAGCAGAAGATCCGCAACCAGCTTGGCGGGTTCGGCTTTTCGCAGCAGCGGGCCAACACCCAGATCGGCAATCTGTCGGGCGGCGAAAAAGCCCGCCTGCTGTTCGCCCTGATGACCCACGATGCGCCGCACATCCTGTTGCTGGACGAGCCCACCAACCATCTCGATATCGGCGCGCGCGAGGCGCTGGTGCATGCCATCAATGCCTATCAGGGCGCCGTCATCATCGTCAGCCATGATCCGCACGTCATTGAGCTGACCGCCGACACTTTATGGCTGGTCGCGGATGGCAAGCTGACTGATTGGGACGGCGACCTCGCCGAATATCGCCAATATCTGATTTCGAAGGATCGGGGTGAAGCAACCCGCAAAGAAGAGCTGCCCCCTGAGAAAGACCGCCGCGCCGACCGCCGACTGGCGGCCCAGCGCCGTCAACTCCTCGCCCCGCTCCGGCAGAAGATGCAGAAGGCGGAAAAGGACATGGAGAAGCTGGCAGCCACCAAAGCACGGCTGCAGAAGGCGCTTGCCGATCCCGCCCTCTATAATGGCGAAGCCGGCAAGCTGGTCACCCTGCAGAAAGAACTGGGTACAGTAGAGAAGGCGCTGGCCGACACCGAAGAGATCTGGATCGCCGCCCAGGAACAGTTCGAACAGGCCGAGGGCGAAAGCCTTTAGCGGGTGCTCCCTGACGAAAACGGGCCGATCAATGACCGGCCCGTTGAGATATAGAAGGTTCGTTACGGATCAGGCGTGCGCCTTTTCCTCTTCGGGGTTGAGGCTTCGCTGCGGCGGTTCGGGGGTCCCGGGCGCGGCAATGACATCCTTGGTCGCGCCGCCCCATCCAAGCTCGGTGATGTCGAAGATCACCCCATTGGGATCCTTGTATTTTTCCTCATAGAACATCGTGCGGGTATCGCCCTTTTCAGGCCGACCCATCAGATAATCGGCGCCGGCCGCTTCGACCTTCTTTTCTGATTCTTCCAAATCGTCGACCCAGAAGCCGAGATGATGCAGCCCGACAAAGTCGCGGGGGCCCTGAAGATCGTTCTTGAAGTTGAGCAGCGCGACGGTGATCACCCCGTCGGAAACATAGGTGCCTTTCGCGAGCGGCGAGTTGGTGCGCCCCACCAGCTTCATGTCAAAGGCATCGATATAGAACTTGG
>JBLHKG010000432.1:0-3211 GCA_047619835.1 Alphaproteobacteria bacterium | reverse complement strand
GGACGACAGGCAACCCTTGTCGGTTAAATCCCTTAAAATGCGACGGAAAGGCTGATCGCGCCGAACTGGTCGGTGTCGTCCTGGGTTTCGAATTCTTTCGACCGCCAGGTGTGGGTATAGGCCAGCCGGGTGGGGCCGAGGATAAAGGCGATGCCTGCCTGGATGTCGCCGACCAGGGGCTTCTTGTCGACGCTGACGCTGTCGCGAAAACTGTTGCCGTCGAGAAAGATGTTGCGGAGCACGCCGCGGGCTTCGATGCCGGCGAAAACATACCAGCCGATCCCGCCGCTGGAGGTGAAATAGTCCGACCCCGGCAGCGAGGGACGAATGCGCGGCGGGCCGTAATCGTATTTCCTGGCGAGATCGTTCCCCAGCCGAACAGTGAACCCGGCGGCGGCCTGCGTCAGGACGTTGCCGAGGCTGACGCCGGCATGAGGCGTCAAATCTCCATCCAGGCCCAGAAGATCGAAATGCTTCCATCGCCGCCATTTTCGTTCATAGGTGAGGATAAATCCGGGTTCGTCACGCAGCTGGTTATCCCAGCCTTCGGGATTTTTGAAGCCGAACCATTTATGCCATTGCGTCTGGACGTCCTTGGCATAGGCATGAGGGCCGACGATGCCGATATCGAGCTGAAGATTGTCGAGATGATCGCTGGCGACCGAGACGAGACCGACGCCAAGATAGGTCCACCCCGCATAGGGCCTCTCGCCGGGGATCACGTCGCGTGTCGTGATGTCATCCGGCGTGAAGATGCTCTGCCCGAGTGAGAAGACCACGCGCTTGCTGGCGGTCTCGTCAAATATGGGAACATAAGAGGCGGCGTCGAGCACCCATTGCGGCACGCGCTTTTCGGGCGCCATCCAGGCGAGCCGCGTGCCGTGGGTGAAATGCTGATCGGTATGTCCGAACAGATCGTTTTCGAACTGAAGCGTCAGGATGCCGTCATCGGCGGTCGTCTGGGCGATCGACGCTGTCGAGGCGCCGATAAGCGCCGCGCCGCCAATGATGGCGCAGAAGCCGGAACGCCATCCGCGAACAATTTTTTTGGCTCGTCCCATCTTTCTCAACTCAAGCGCCTGTACCCGATCGTCATATGACGCCACTATTGCCAGGATGATAGCGGCACCCCACCGATTAACGCCATGAATAAGGCAAAACGATGAAGCGTCCAATGGCGGCTGGCGTCCCGCGTCTGTCGACCCTCCGGGCGGTGCTGCTGGTCGTCCTGTCGGCGTTCTGCTTTGCCATCGGGCATGCCGGCGCGAAATATCTGTCGGACGATCTCCACCCTTTCGTTATTGCCTTCTGGCGCAATTTTATGGGGCTGCTGCCGTTTTTGCCCTGGATGGCGCGCAACTGGGCGGTGGGTATGCACACCAACCGGTTCAGCCTGCATGTCATGAGGGCGTTTGTCAGCGCGGCGACGGTGCTGCTGTGGTTTTCCGCGCTTGCGCTCATGCCGCTGGCGGACGCGACAGCGCTCTCGATGCTGGGGCCTCTCTTCGCGATGCTGTTTGCCGGGCTGTTTCTTAGCGAACGGGTCGAGCCGCGCCGCTGGGCAGCCATCGCCTTCGGTATGCTGGGCGCCCTGGCGATCATTCGCCCGGGTTTCGAGGCAGTGGGGCTGGGCGCAATACTGGTGCTGTGCCGTGGCCTGTGCCAGGGCGTGGACAAGGTCATGGCGAAAAGCCTCACCCGAACGGACGAACCCCGCGCGATCGTTGCGTGGGTGATGCTGCTGATGACCCCGATCACGCTCGCCTTTGCGGTGTTTTTCTGGAAATGGCCCAATTTGGCGCAGCTCGCCCTGCTGACCGGCATCGGGTTGGCGGGTTCTCTCGCCAATATCTGTATGGTGACCGCCTATCGTGAGATCGATGTCAGCATGGTCGAGCCGATAACCTTCACCCGCATGATCTGGGCGGCGGTTCTCGGATATGTCATCTTTGCCGAATTTCCCGATCTCTGGGTCTGGATCGGCGGCGCCATGATCGTCGCGGCGACATCCTATATCGCGCGGCGCGAGGCGACGAGGAAACGGGTGGAGTAACCAGCTTTTGGAAATTTTGCCATCGTTGTCGGGCGCCGGGAATATTGTGGTGGAGACTGCACAGGGGTTGCACCTTGCCGATCTGCTGCGCAGTATAAGCCGTTGCAGCGGCGTGCCATTTTGCCTGCATTCGATTTCCGCCCTTCTCAGGACTCAATATTATGGGCGATCAGTCCTTTCGTGGTCATATCCAGAACCTTGAACAGCAGGGCGAACTTGTGCGTGTCGATGCCGAGACGGACGTGCGCGAAAACGTCTCGACGATTGGCTGGAAGACCTATGATCGGTTTGGCAAATCGACCCTGTTCACCAATCTGAAGGGTTTCCCGGGCTGGCGGCTGGCGAGCCAGGTGGTGACCGACCGCCGCAAATGGGCCATCGGTCTTGGCGTTGCCGAGGCGGATCTGATCCAGACGGTGAATGACCGCTTCAAGAAGCCATTGGATCCGGTGTCGGTCGCCGCCGAGGGGGCGCCGGTCAAGCAGGTCGTCCTGATCGGAGACGCGGCTGATCTGACGAAGCTGCCGGCGATGTGGACGTCGGAGGACGACCCGGGTCCCTACATTGCGTCAGGCATGGTGGTGATCCGCGACCCTGAGACCGGAACCCGCAACCTCTCCTATCACCGTCAACAGATCATGGGTCCTGACCGCACCGGGTTTCTGATTTGTCCGCGTCATGCGCTGCGCGTCTACCAGAAATTCCAGGAGAAAAACGAGCCGATGCCGGTCGCCATCGTCGTCGGCGCCCATCCGGCGATCATCTATGCCGCTGGTTTCACGACGCAGTATGGCGTCGATGAGATGTCGCTTGCCGGCGGCTTGATGGAAGACCCGGTGCGGCTGGTCAAGTGTGAGACCTCGGACCTTGAAGTGCCGGCCGATGCCGAGCTGGTCATCGAGGGCGTGATCCTGCCCGAGGGAATGACCGAGGAGGGCCCGTTTGGCGAGGTTACCGGCGGCTATGCCGAAGAAGGGTCGACCGAGATCTTCAAGCTGACGGCGATCACCCACCGTAAGGATCCGATTTTTTACGGCATGCATTCAGGCGCACCGATGGGCGATCCGCAATCGATCACCGGCACCTGTATCGAGGCCGCGCTGACCGAACATCTGTCGAAGGTCGAAGGCGGGATGGATATTCTGGATATTCGCTGTC
>JBLHKG010000431.1:0-3211 GCA_047619835.1 Alphaproteobacteria bacterium | reverse complement strand
CGTTAATGCGGATTTCGTCGGACGACCAGATAATTTCCGGGTTAACGAGCTGAATCGGTTGCGAGTCTTCACCCTCGCGCGCCACGTCGCACACGATTATACGGCGCGTATCGCCGACTTGGGGCGCTGACAGCCCAATACCCGGCGCGGCGTACATGGTCTCCAGCATATCGCGCATGAAATCACGCACAGACTGATCGACCACCTCGACCGGGCGGCACTTAATCTTAAGGCGCGGATCGGGCGCATAGATGATGGGCAGCAGGGCCATCTCCAGTGCAACCTTTCAAATAAACTGAGTAAGACGTTGGATTGTGGCCGTTACCTATGGTCTTGCCCCCGCCGCGTCAAGATGTCCGGCGACTCGGCCCAACGGTTGTTAGAATAGGCTCAGGAAGGGCTTTATCATGGATCCGTCGCTACTTGTCGCCATCATCGTCGCCGGCGTTGCTATCGTTGCCATCGCGGCGATGGTTCTGTTGCGCCGTAATGGCAGCGCCGACGTCGCTGCGCTGACCGAACGTCTAACCCAATTGAGCGAGTTTCACGCCGCGTCCCAGGCCCAATTGACCCAGCAGCTGCAGGTCCAGGAACGCGCCCTGGCCAAATCCCTCGACGAGCGGCTGGCGCTGACCACCACCCGGGTCAACGAAACCCTGGAAAAAAGCAGCAACACCCAGAAATCCTCCCTCGACGAGCTGAAGGAGCGGCTGATCCGGATCGACGCCGCGCAAAAGAACATTACCGAGCTGTCGTCGCAGATGGTCGGGCTGCAGGACATCTTGTCGAACAAGCAGGCGCGCGGCGCATTCGGCGAGGTGCAATTGCACGATCTGGTGTCGAAAGTACTGCCACCCGGCGGCTACGAAACACAAGTAACGCTCAGCAATGGCCGACGGGCCGACTGCCTGCTCAAGCTACCAAATCCGCCGGGGCCGATCGTCATCGACGCCAAGTTTCCCCTCGAATCCTACCGCGCATTGCAAAGTGCCGAGAACGACGACGCCCGTAAGGTCACCACACGGGCATTCGCCGTCGATGTCATTAAACATGTGAACGACATCGCCGAAAAATACATTCTGCCGGGCGAGACCGCCGATGCAGCCTTGATGTTTCTGCCGTCCGAAGCCGTCTACGCCGAACTTCATGCCAACTTTGCCGAGGTGGTTGATAAATCCTATCGGGCCAAAGTCTTCATCGTTTCGCCGACCACCCTATGGGCGACCCTCAATACCGTGCGCGCGGTGATGAAAGACGTACGCATGAAAGAGGCTGCCGGGCTGATACAAAACGAAGTGATGACCATGATGGCCGACGTTGGACGCCTTGATGATCGGGTCGGCAAGCTGCAACGCCATTTCGATCAAGCCGGCGAGGACATGCGCGCGGTACGTATCTCGACCGAGAAAATCACCAAGCGCGGTGAACGTATCCAGGAACTGGAAATCGAAGGGCCGGCCGCCGACGAACCCACCCTGTTGAGTTCGGCGTCGCCACCAAAGCTACGTGAAGCGAGCTAGGAAACAATCAGCCGGTCAGTCCCTCTTCCCCTGGGAGAGAGATTTCTAGCGCTGGCCGATCTGGGCGCGGTATTCCAGGCTCGTCTCGCCGTTCGCGGGCACCGTAACCTCCCACAGGGCTTGAAACGCTGATTTTTGCGTGTGGGCACTCGATTCCCGGACGATTTTCCATTCGCCCTGGAAGTTTTCCACGATCTCGACTTGGGCCGGCCGGCTACCGCCGTTTTTCAGGGTCAGCCGCTGGGTGGTATCGACGTTCTCGTTGCGTGACCCCGTCCGGTTAAAATCCAGCACCGTGCGCTCGAAGGTCACGTCGAAGGACCGGCCAAGATTGACGGTCATTTCTGTGCCCACCGGGGTCGCTGTAACGGACGCGCCACCCTGGAACACCTCGCGTCCACCCGCGGCTTCGAACAGAGAAAACAGCCCCGCCGGCATCGGCAGGCCAAGACCGTTTTCAGTTTCGTTGGCGACGGTCAGCCGCGCCGTTACCAGCTGCGAAGCCGTGGCCGAGCGTATGTTAAAGAGCGGTCCTCCCTCGGTACGCAGCGTGCGCACCAGCGCCACGGCATCACTGCGGATCAGCTCCACCTGGGTCTGTTGGCGCGGCCTGATGTCGAAGGTTTGCGGCAACGCATAGCGGTAATAGGGGCCGGTCGCGCCAGCCGGCACACCGCTGAACGACGCTTCCGCCATGGCGAGCCGGGCCATCTGCGGCTGCGGCACGGGTTGCCCCGCCGCCCGGTTTACCTGCCCGGCGATGAGCGAGAGTTGGGTGTCCGGATAGGCCGTGTTGGTCTGGTTGTCGACCAGCGCCCAACCGGTCAACTCCATAAGGTCTTCACCCTCGGCGAGACGGCCGACATAGCTGGTTTTCCAGCTTATGCCGTCAGTGAGATAGCTTAGCGACACCGCACGCTGGCCCGCCGCCGGCACCGAAACGGCGGCGACAATGCCCGGTGCAGGGCGCAGATCGGGCGGCACATCAGCGAATACAATGCGTCCCGGGATCGCGGTTTCGATACGGTCGCCGATACGCAGAACCAGACCAGGCGCGACGGCCAGCACCTCTGCATCCTCGAAGGTCTCGACGCCGGTCACCGGATTAATCCGCGCGACACGAACCTTTTCGCCCACCGACCGGCGTAGCAGTGCGCCCGACGACAGCACCTCACGGTCGAGCGTCAGGCTTCTGACTTGGGCTTTTTCGCCCACGCCCAGGCGGATCGTGGCGATGTCGAGCCGGTCGCTTAGATCCGGCAGGATAAGCGTTGCCAGACCTTCCGGCAGGTTCGCCCGGCGCACATCGTGAACCAGGGCAAAGCCGCCTTGGTAAACCGTCAGCGATAAGTCAGAGCGTTGATCGGCGCCAGCAACGACCGATTGGGCGCGAACCGGGGGGGCGGACACCGCCATGAGAACCGCAGCGGCAACTATCAGGGGGAAACGAGGGAACATCTCGACGACCTTCATATGTTAATCGATAGCCCCATACTACATGACGCGATGGCGGCAATTTTAAGGCGGACTTACAATGTGCGGCGGCTTTTCATGGCGGCCGTCAGGGTGCCGTCATCAAGATAATCGAGTTCGCCGCCGACGGGCACACCGTGGGCGAGCCGCGACACCTTAACCTCGGCCAACGCCAGGCGCTCCATAATGTAATGGGCCGTGGTCTGTCCGGCGACGGT
>JBLHKG010000430.1:0-3212 GCA_047619835.1 Alphaproteobacteria bacterium | reverse complement strand
CCACCCGAAGATATGGGGCCGCCCGAGCTGGCCGCTGCCGCGCGCCGGCTGGGCAAGGCGCACAAGGCCCGCGTGACCGTGATTACCGGCGAGGCGCTCCTCAAGCAGAACTACCCGACGATTCACGCGGTCGGCCGTGCTGCGGCAAAGGCGCCGCGTCTGATCGACCTCACCTGGGGACGGCGCGATGCGCCCAAAGTGACGCTGGTCGGCAAGGGAGTCTGTTTCGATACTGGCGGGCTCGACCTTAAAAGCGCGTCCGGCATGTTGCGGATGAAAAAGGATATGGGCGGCGGCGCGCATGTGCTGGGTCTGGCTCATCTGATCATGGATGCGAAGCTCGATGTTCGCCTGCGCGTGCTGGTTCCGGCGGTGGAGAATTCGGTGGCCGGCAACGCCTATCGCCCGTCTGACATCATCAAGACCCGCAAGGGCCTGACGGTTGAAATCGGCAATACCGATGCCGAGGGGCGCCTCGTCATGTGCGATGCGCTGGCCGAGGCGGATCGGGAATCGCCGGCGCTTCTCGCTGATTTCTCAACCCTGACCGGGGCGGCGAGGGTCGCGGTCGGGGCAGAAATAGCCGCCTATTTCAGCAATGACGATGCGCTTGCCGCCGAGTTGGAGGCAGCGTCGGGCCCGGTTGAAGATCCAATCTGGCGCCTGCCGCTCTACCGACCTTATCGCCGGATGCTGAATTCCAAGGTGGCCGACATCAACAATGTGTCCGATGGCGGGCAGGGCGGCGCGATTACGGCGGCGCTCTATCTTCAGGAATTTGTCAGCAACTCAACGCCGTGGGTGCATTTCGACATCATGGCCTGGAATGCCCGGGACCGCGATGGCCGGCCGATCGGTGGTGAGGCCATGGGCATGCGCGCGCTTTACGCCGTCATCGAAAAGCGCTTCGGAGAAAAGGGCCGGCGTGGCGGGTCCTGAAACAAAGCACGCGCTTGGTTTATGGCGCGCCGCACTGGTTGAAACCATCCGGCGCAAGGGGCCGGACCTCTCCACACGCCAGATGGCTATTCTTCTTACCGCGTATCTGGTGGAGGGGCCGCACAGTGTGCGGGGGCTGGCGGCGGATTTATCAATTTCCAAACCCGCGGTATCACGCGCTCTCGACCGTCTGGGCGATCTGGGGTTTATCCGGCGCGTTCGTGACATCAGCGACCGCCGCAATGTGTTTGTCGAACGCACGGTGGCCGGATCGGTGTTTCTGAGCGAATTCGCCGATGTGATCGCGGCGGCATCCGAAAAACCGCGCTAAGTGCCGATTTCTTCGCTGTCGACGGCTTCAATATCGAAAGCCGCCTTGATCAGCGCGCGGGTGTATTCGTGCTGCGGCGCATCAAAGATTCCATCGGCAGGGCCCTGTTCGATGACCTTGCCGCCCCGCATCACGATGACCTCGTCGGCCAGCGCCCGCACAACCTTGAGATCGTGGCTGATAAACAGATAGGCCAGATTGTACGCCGATTGCAGGTCACGCAGTAAATCGACGATCTGCGCCTGGACCGACATATCGAGCGCTGAGGTGGGCTCGTCCAGCACCACCAGCCGGGGCTTGAGCACCATTGCCCGGGCGATGGAGACCCGTTGCCGCTGCCCGCCGGAGAATTCATGCGGGTAGCGGTCCTGTGTCATGGGGTCGAGCCCGACCTCTAGCATTGCGTCGGAAACGATCACCCGCCTTGCCTCGAAATCCATTTCCGGACGATGGACCAGAAGCCCCTCGCCGATAATCTCGCCGATCGACAGTCTCGGGCTCAGCGAGCCATAAGGGTCCTGGAAGACCATTTGCATGTCGCTGCGCATCGGGCGGAGTTCTTTCCAGCTCAGCGCGTCTATCGATTTGCCGAGGAAGGAGATAGCCCCTTCGCTGTGTTCAAGACGCAGGAGACCGAGCGCCAGCGTGGTTTTGCCGGAGCCGCTTTCGCCCACGACGCCGACGGTTCTTCCCTCGCGGACCTGTATGCTGACATCGTCCACCGCCTTGACGTGGCCCACGGTGCGCCGCATCACGCCCTTTTTTATCGGAAACCAGACCTTCAAATTATCGCATTCGATCACCACCGGGGTCTGCTCGGTGGCGGCCGGCGGTTTACCCTTCGGTTCGGCGGCCAGCAGATGTTTTGTGTAGCTGTGTTGCGGTGAATCGAAGATGTCTTTGGTAATGCCCTGCTCGACGATCTCGCCATCGGTCATCACACAGACCCGGTCGGCCACTTTGCGCACGATGCCCAGATCATGGGTAATCAGCAGCAGCGACATGCCGCGCCTGACCTGTAAGTCCTTGAGCAGGGCAAGAATTTGCGCCTGAATGGTGACGTCGAGCGCGGTGGTGGGTTCGTCGGCGATCAGCAGTTCCGGGTCGTTGGCGAGCGCCATCGCGATCATGACCCGTTGTCTCTGGCCGCCGGAAAGCTGATGCGGGTAAGCCCCCAGCCGGTTTTCCGCATCCTTCAAACCGACCTGATTGAGCAGATCCAGAACCCTTGTGCGGGCCTTTCCGGCGTCAATAGTCTGATGAATTGCCAGCACTTCGCCAATCTGTTTCTCAATTGAATGCAGCGGATTGAGCGACGTCATCGGCTCCTGAAAGATGATGCCGATGCGGTCGCCGCGTACCCGGCGTAATGTTTCCTTATTGGCGCCGATGATCTCCTCGCCCTCGAAGCGGATGCTGCCGGTGGGGTGGCGCGCCAGCGGATAGGGTAGAAGCTGCATCAAAGACAGGGCGGTTACCGACTTGCCCGACCCGCTTTCACCGACCAAAGCGACTGTTTCGCCCTGACCGATGGTGAAGCTGATATTGCGGACCGCCCGAACTTCGCGGTCGCCTTCGCCGAATGACACCGACAGATCGTCGATTTCGAGGATCGTCCTGCCTTTGCCGGTATCCGCCGCGCCGCTCATAAGGTCAGCGTCTTTCGCGGATCGAACGCATCGCGGATTGCCTCGCCGATAAACACCAGCAGGCTCAGCATGATCGCCAGCACCAGAAAGGCGGTAATGCCGAGCCAGGGCGCCTGCAAATTGGCCTTGCCCTGGGCCAGCAGCTCGCCCAGCGACGGCGAGCCCGGCGGCAGTCCAAACCCCAGGAAATCGAGCGAGGTCAGTGCCGTGATCGAACCGATCAGGACAAAGGGCAGATAGGTCAGCGCGGCGGTCATGGCATTGGGCAGGACATGACGCCGAATGATGGTGGC
>JBLHKG010000429.1:0-3215 GCA_047619835.1 Alphaproteobacteria bacterium | reverse complement strand
GACGGCTGATCGTCGGGTTCGGTGTCGGGCCGGATACGCCCGGGGTCCGGGCCGAGTTTGCCGCCGCCGGGGTGCCGTTTGAAAAGCGCACCGCTGCGACCCTCGAAGGGCTGCGTCTCTGCCGTGCCCTGTGGACCGGCGAGCCGGTCGAGTGGGACGGTCGCTGGCAGGTCTCGGGCGCCGTTCTGGCCCCAGTGCCGCACCGGCCCGGCGGACCGCCGATCTGGATCGGCGGCAGCGCGCCGCGCGTGCGCGAACGGGCGGGAAAACTCTTCGATGGCTGGGTGCCGGTATCGCCCAACGCCGCCCAGTGGGGCGAGCATTGGACCGAGATCAGGGGCATCGCCGGGGAGGCGGGACGCCAGCCAACCGGCGCGGTCTGCCTCAACCTCTCAATAGATGACGACGCGGCGACAGCCGACCGGCAGCTCGATGAATATCTGGCGCAATATTACGGGGTGACAGATTCCAGCGCCGCGCGCGCGACCCATGGCAGCTATGCCGGGCCCGCCGCCGGCGCGGCGGAATGGCTCGACGGCTTCGCCCGCGCCGGGGTGGAGCATTTCGTGCTGCGCTTCGCCGGCAACAACGAACGGCATCTCGAAACGGTGGCGGCGTTGCGCGTCGATCTCGGCTGGTGAAGGGGCTTTAACTTCGACGGTCAGATTTTCTGTGGGCTAATAGCGGCGCGGTCGATGCCAGCTCTGGGCCAAGTTTGGGCCAGGTCTGGGCCAGGTCTGGGCCAGCTCTGGGCCAGGTCTGGGCCAGGTCTGGGCCAGGTCTGGGCCAGCTCTGGGCCAGGTCTGGCAGGGCGGAACATCTTCACTTCCGTTTATCCCCGGAAAGCCGACAATCCTCGCCCGACTGTTTGGATCAGCCTGATGCGTCGGCCAAATTCCCTTTTGCTTCAAGCGTCCGGTAGTCGATATATCCCTCGCCATCGCCATTAAGAAAGGTCGACCTGTCACCGTCATTGAGCGGCGTCTTTTTCTGGAAGCGGGCAACGAGGTCCGGATTGGAGATGTACAATGTCGCGAATGCGACCATGTCGGCCCTGGCGTCGGCAACAATTTGCTCGGCGCTTTCGCGCGTATAGCCGCCACAGACAATCAGCGTACCCGGGAAACTTTCACGGACGATTGGCAGGATGGCAGGTGTGTGTTCGGCAGGAGATTGCGGCAGGCCCGGTCCATCGCACTCGACGAGATGCAAATACGCGATCTGGCGCGCCGCAAGTCCTTTAGCGACGCAATTATAGAGTGCCGGAAGATTGGAATCGCCGATACCGTCGCCGCGACTATGGGGAGACACGCGTACCCCGACGCGCTCCGGACCGAAGACCGCCGAGACCGCATCGACAACTTCGAACAGGAAGCGGCAACGGTTCTCTGGTGCGCCGCCATAACCGTCCGTACGCTGGTTGGTAGCGCTCTTGAGGAACTGATCAATCAGATAGGCGTTCGCGCCGTGAATCTCGACGCCGTCCATACCAGCCTGTCTGGCGCGCTCCGCCGCTTGGCGGAACTGATCAACGATAATGGGTATCTCCTCGGTCTCGATGGATCGTGGCGTGGTGAACTCCACCGGGCCGTTCTTCCCGGCGACCTGACCTGAAGCAGCAATCGCAGACGCCGAGATTGGAGCCAGCCCGTCGGGCATGCGTGAGGGATCCGACTTTCGGCCGAGGTGATAGATCTGCTGGAAGATCGTACCGCCCGCGTCGTGAACAGCTGCCGCAACCATGCGCCAACCTTCCGTCTGCGCATCAAGATAGTGCGCGGCAGCATGCGGCCGGCTTTGGCTCATGGGTGAGATCGAGTTGGCTTCAGTGACGATTAGACCGGCCGTCGCGCGCTGAGCGTAGTACTCCGCCATCATAGGTGTCGGTGTGCGGTCGGTGTCATTGCGCGCACGCGCCATCGGCGCCATGCAGATGCCGTTCTTAAGTCGTAGCACCCCGACTTTGACTGGATCGTAGAGGCTAGGCATGGTCCAAAATCCCGGTTATTCGACATAAATAAATTGCTGCCGGCGGTGCAAGCTCGAAACAGCCAGAACCGGCGTAACTAAAGCGACGACGCTGACTGAATTTGCCTCGAACCGGTTCATCAGGCAACCCAGCTAGAGCGGCATCCTATCAGGATGGATCATATCGGGCGGGGGAGTCTGGGTGGAGCCTACTCAACACCCTTTGTATTTATTGCCGACGGCAGGGTGAGCGTGAGAGAGTTGAACCTATGTCAAATACTTCGCTTGGGTGTGGCGCGCTATATAGTGACCGTTTTCGATTTCGTTGAAAAAGAAATAGCCCACCTGCGGATGTGATACTGGCTGGCCGGATTCGTCGACCAACAGGTTCTGTTCCGACACATAGGCGATATAGGAGGTTTCCGAATTTTCGGCGAGCAGATGGTAATACGGCTGATCCCTAGAAGGCCGGTCCCCTACGGGAATGGAATTCAACCACTCTTCCGAATTGTCGTATATGGGATCAACATCAAAAATGACGCCGCGAAACGGATGTTTCCGATGCTGGACGATTTGGCCGATGCCAAACTTTGCCGTTCTTATTAGCTTTTCCGGAATTTCCCCTCTCCTTGTATTACGGAGTGACGCCGACGTAACCAGTTTCTCGTTTTATCAGTCTATATCGATATGACGTCTATTGGCTATCAGCGGCTGTCTGGTGGCTATCAGCGGCTGTCTGGTGGCTATCAGCGGCTGTCTGGCCCGCCGAAAATCACTTCCGCCATGCCCTCAGGAGCGGACGCTTAGCCGCTAATTTCCGTAATCCAGACCTGTCAGAAGGCGGTCAAAACAGCCGCTTTTGACCCTCAGGCGGGGTCCTCGTCCGGACTGAAATAATCCTCTAACAGGCCTAATCTGAAATAGACGGTCCGGACCGCCACCTCGGCTCTGTGCCATAACCCGTCATTCAGTCACTCGAAACCAGCCCCGCACTATCCGGTCGCCATCGCGTGCGCATCGAGCACCGCCCGTGCCCAGCCCTCGGGATCTTGCTGCGGCAGGTTGTGGCCGACATTGTCAAAATTCCTGTGTTCGTGCGGCCCGGTGAACTTCTTCGCGTGATGGCTCGTTCCCGTGCCCAGACCGCTCCCTTTCCCGTCGATGGTAATCGTCGGGACGGAAATGTCGGGCTGCGCCGCGAGGCGGGCTTCGATTGGGGTAACGGCAGGGTCTCCGGCGACCAGTCC
>JBLHKG010000428.1:0-3228 GCA_047619835.1 Alphaproteobacteria bacterium | reverse complement strand
CCTGAACGGAATGTTCTTTGTATTAGGTTTAATCGAAATGGCCGCTCTCGATTACCTTGAGCCATACTCGGCCGACTGTCTTCATCGTGTCATGCATTATGTTGTGATAATAGCCCTCGAGCCGCGCCACGCGATAGCGCTTGCAGTGCTGTTCCATCACCGCGCGGGCGGCATCCACCTTGTCGGGCTGGATCACCTGATCGAGCGTGCCGTTCATTTCCCATACCGCGACGTCCTTCAGCTCATCCGCCGGAAAACAGGGCAGCATGATCTTCTGGATAAAGGCTGAATAGCCAGCCGCGCGGTCCTCATCCGGCAGAAAATCGGATCGCCATAGCCGTCCCGCCTGTTCGGTGATGGCGGCAACGTTAAAAAACATCATGGTGTCTTCGATTGATTTGAAATTGGGCGCGTTCAACGCCTCGTGCCACAGGCGCTCGCGCGTCACATCGTCGAGATACTCGGTATAAAACCGGAAATCGGGCCGCCCGCGTTCGCGCACCCGCAGCACCGAATTTTCGTAACCCCAATCATACCGATCCTGCAGAGTGCGGGTGTAATAATACGAAATAGAGGTGTTGGAGCTTGCCCAGCCCAGCATCCCCGCCGGGGTGAGATGACGGCACAGCGCCCACAGGAACGGCCCACCGGTCGAAAACCCCCAATAGAGCAGCATCACCTCTTCCGGTTTTTTCCGGATTTTCTGCAGCGCATGCAACGCGCCGCGCCGATAACCCTCGACGATGACGTCAGGGGTCGCCGCCAGCATGTGATCGTAAAGCGCGCTGCCCGGAACCGGCAGGCGGTAGGTGTTGCTGCCGGTCGAGCTCGCCTGCCCCTGTGAGGCATGGCTGGTGTAATCGGCGCGCGACCAGTAGGCCTCGTCGTGCCGGGTGAAGATCGGCATCCGGTCACCCAGCGGAATACCCTTCCAGTGGCCATCCGGATCGAAAAAATTCCAGCGGCCCAGACGAGGCACGGCGGCAAACGTAATGCCACGCTTTGCCAGAAACGGTCCCACCCCTTCCTTCTTTTCATAGGTGGTGAGAAAGGCGTTGCCGTTATCCTTGCCGCCCTCGCCCGCAATTACCACGATCTCGCGCCCGTTATGCAGCCGCGGCGTTTTTGGTCGCAGCAGGATTACCACCTGGGTAAACGGCTTTCCATGCATCTCGAAATCGAGATATTCGATCGACTGCGTGTAATCGGTCGTCTCGGGATAGGCATCGCTGCTGAGGATCGCCTGCAGCGCCGCCGCCGGCAAAGTGCCGTTATCGTCCGGCAGGACCACGATGTCTTCAGCACAGACCGGTCGGTTCATTTTAACCCTCTCTGTTGTCGGTCCCCGATTACAGGGCTAGGCTTCGTTACAATCAAGCACAAACAGGGCGCATCGTCATGGTGCCGGATACCTCACAGCCAACAACCAACGATCTGGCGCCGTACTGGATGCCTTTTACCGCGAACCGCCAGTTCAAGGCGGCGCCGCGCCTGTTCGTCTCGGCAAAGGACATGCATTACACCACCGATGACGGACGCCAGGTGCTCGATGGCATCAGCGGCATGTGGTGCGTCAATGCCGGCCACGGTCGAGAGCGTATCACCGAGGCGATCCGCGCGCAGGCCGGTGTGCTGGATTATTCGACCGCATTTCAGATGGGCCATCCGCTGGCCTTCGAGCTGGCGGCGCGTCTGACCTCTATCCTGCCCGGCGATCTCGACAATGTGTTCTTCGCCAATTCCGGATCGGAAGCGGTGGATACGGCTCTCAAGATCGCGCTCGCCTGGCATGCCGCCCGGGGAGAGCCGGGCCGCACGCGGTTTATCGGGCGCCAGCGCGCCTATCATGGCAGCGGTTTCGGCGGCATGTCGGTCGGCGGCATCGAGGCCAATCGGGCGCAGTTCGGCAACATGCTCAGCGGAATCGATCATCTGCCGCACACCCACGATCCGGCGCGCAATGGCTTTTCGCGTGGGCAGCCGGAATATGGCGCGGAGTTCGCTGATGCGCTCGAACCTTTGATCGCGCTGCACGGCGCCGGCGCCATCGCCGCGGTAATCGTGGAGCCGATGGCCGGCTCGACCGGCGTGCTGGTGCCGCCACGCGGCTATCTGGAGCGGCTGCGCACGATCTGCGATGCGCACGGTATCCTGCTGATCTTTGACGAAGTCATTACCGGGTTTGGCCGCCTCGGCGCGTCATTTGCCGCAGAAAAGTTCGCCGTCCAGCCGGACATGATGACCCTCGCCAAGGGGCTGACCAACGGCGCCGTGCCGATGTCGGCCATCGCCGTGCGCGCTGGAATTTATGACACGCTGATGACCGGGCCTGAAAACAAAGTCGAGCTGTTCCACGGCTATACCTATTCCGCCCATCCGCTGGCCTGCGCCGCTGCCATCGCGACCCTGGATCTCTATCGCGACGAAGGTTTGTTTGAACGGGCTGGGATGATGGCGCCCTATTGGGAAAACGCCCTTCACTCGCTGAAGGGATCGCCCCATGTGATCGACATTCGCAATATCGGTCTCGCCGGCGCTGTCGAGCTGACTCCGCGGGAAGACGCGCCTGGCGCTCGGGCCTATGATGCCTTCCTCGGCTGTTTGGAAGAGGGCGTAATGGTACGCCAGAGCGGCGACGCGCTAGCGCTGGCCCCGCCGCTTATCATTACCGAAGCGCAGATCGATCAGCTGGTCGAGACCCTTCGCACAATCCTCAACCGAATCGCCTGAATCACCGGAGAACGAGAGTGAGCGTAACACCCCTATCCCCCGACATGGTGCTGACCAACGCCACCGTCCTGACCGCCGACGCAACCGACAGCGAGGCCGAGGCCGTCGCCATCTATAACGGGCGGATCGGCGCGGTGGGATCGGCCGGTGATATCGAGGCGCTGGCCGACGGGCGGACACAGATGATCGACCTCAAGGGTCGGACCGTTCTGCCCGGCCTGACCGACCCGCACGTGCATTTCGCCGACGGCGGCGCCCATATGATGCACCGGATCGATTGCCGGGATTTCTATTCCAATGTTCGCTCGATTGCCCAAATTACCGAAAACATCGCGGCAGAGGCCACACGCCGGCCTAAGGATTCGTGGGTCCTCGCCCATGGCAGCCCGATGCAGGATTTCCGCATGCCGGAAGGGCGCTTCCCCAACCGCCACGATCTCGACGCGGCGGCCCCCGACAACCCGGTCGCGATCAATTTCGGCGCGCATATCACCATCG
>JBLHKG010000427.1:0-3233 GCA_047619835.1 Alphaproteobacteria bacterium | reverse complement strand
GCGAAACTGCATCACCACTGCGGCATGGTCCTGCACGACGCTTTGGCCGTTGGCGTACATGACGCCGAGGTTGTACTGGGCGGAGGCGTATCCCTGATGAGCGGCCTTGCGATACCACTTCACCGCCGCGGCATGGTCCTGCACGACGCCCTGGCCATTGGCGTACCTGTTACCGAGATTGGACTGGGCGTCGGCGTTACCCTGCTCGGCAGCCTTCCTGTACCACTTCACCGCCTCGGCATAGTCCTGCACGACGCCATGGCCGTTGTCGTACATGAAACCGAGGAGACCTTGTGCCTTCGCGTCACCTTGCTCGGCGAGTGGGCGGAACTCGCGCAGGGTCGTCGCGTAGTCACCATGCTTGTAAGCAGCCACGCCCTCGTCAAAGCCCGCCCCTGCCGATGTTGTCAGCAGAAGGGAGAGAAGTGGAATCGTGAGCAGCAGTTTCATCTTCATAGCGCACAGACCATCATCGGGGCTCCAGTGGGTTGGGTAGCTTATGGGGTTGATACAGGAACCTAAGTGCGGCCAAGCACCGGCGCAATCGGTCTTTTTCGTCCGTCCTCCACAAGGAACCGATAGCTATCAAAGGGCAGCGATGGCGACAGGCGAGGTGAAAGGTATTATCAGCGGTGCCGTGCGGTGTTTGGAAGTACTCCATACTGATCGGCCTTGATTTCATTTACTGAGATGTACAAATTACTTGTACAAAACCCCCTGAGGTATGGCCTAAAAAGCCAGTGTTTTTGGGGCTTTTAGCTCCTGTACACTCCTCCCGTTGGGGTAGCCTGTTCACACCATCGACGCCCGCTCGCATCCGCGCTAACCTCACCCCATGAAAACGCGCATTTTCGGCAATTCCGGCCAGTCTCTCTCCCGCATCGGGCTTGGCTGTTTTTCGATGTCGGGCGCTTATGGCGCCGCGGACGATGTGGAATCGATTGCCACCATCCACCGGGCGATTGATCTCGGCGTCACCTTGCTCGACACCTCGGCGTCTTACGGGCAGGGGCATAATCACCAGCTGATCGGCAAGGCGCTCAAGGGCGGGCTGCGCGAGCGTGTGTTCATTCATTCCAAAACCGGCACGGTTCGGGCGCCCGACGGCAGCTCGATCGCCGAGGGCAGCGGCTCGGCCGACCGGCTGCGTGAGATCTGTGAGCTCAGCCTCAAGAACCTCGGCATCGAGACGCTCGATGCGTTCTGCATGTCGCGGGTCGATCCCACCGTGCCGATAGAGGACTCAATCGGCGCGATGGCGCGCATGGTGGAGGAGGGCAAGACCCGCTTCATCGGGCTGTCGGAAGCCGCGCCGGAAACAGTGCGGCGGGCCAATGCGGTGCATCCGCTGGTCTCGCTGCAGTTTGAATATTCGCTGTGGACCCGCGATGTCGAGGGCGGGCATCTGGCGGCCTGCGACGATCTCGGTCTCGCGCTGATGGCCTATGCGCCGCTCGGCTACGGGTTCCTGACCGGCGCGGTCGGCGGTCGAGGCGCGCTGGAAGAGGGCGATGCGCGTCATAAATTTCCGCGCTTCGGCGATGACAATGCCGCGGCCAACCGGGTGAAGGTGGCGATCATTCAGGAGATCGCCGCGTCCCATGGCGCGACGGCGGCGCAGATTGCGATTGCCTGGGTGCTGGCGCGGGGCGAGGGAGTGTTTCCCATTCCCGGCTGCAAAAGCCGCCTGCATCTGGAGGACAATCTGGCGGCGATGGCGCTTGAGCTGTCGCCGGAAGACCTCAAAACACTGGACGCGGCATTCCCGCCCGGCGGCGCCGCCGGCGACCGCTACGAGCCGGGCGGCATGAGACGGGTCAATCTGTAGGTAAGGAGCTTCCCGTGGCCGACTGGATGGAAACCCACCGCGCCGTTGTGTTCCCGTGGAACTGCGATCATCTCGGTCATTTGAACGTCCGCTGGTACGGGCATTTTTTCGATGACGCCGGATGGCATCTCTGGTCCAAAATCGGGCTGAGCCATGCGACGCTGCAAAAGAGCGGTGTCGGGACGGTGGTGGCGAAAATCACCACCGATTTTGTGCATGAGGCGGAACCGGGCGAGCTGCTGTTGATTGAGAGCGCCTTTACCCGGCTGGGCGGCAAGAGCCTGACGATGAGCCAGCGCATGACCAATGCCGAGACCGGCATCCTGCTGGCACGGCAGGACGTCGTCGAAGTGTTTTTCGATTATGAACGCCGTCGCTCGACGGCGATGCCGGCGGATATCCGTGAAAAGCTCGAGGCGGTGCTGGTAACCGAAGGCTGATCTGTGTTGCGACGTCCACCAGTACGCACCAGACGGCCGGTCAGCCAGGCGTCGATGAAACTGACGATCCTGATATCGAGCGAGCCGAAGGCGGCGGCCAGCTTGCGCGTCTCGTCCTCAATCCGGACAATTCTGGCCCTGGCGATGTTTTCGACGTCTTTATGCCCGTCATTGATGATGATCGTGGCCGTGACGAAATCACCGACCTTGCGGTTGCCCTGATAGCCCTCGATCGAAAACCCGCCAACCCCCCAATCCATGGTGGTATAAGTCACGTTCTCGATCACCATGGTGATCGAGCGCAGGCGGATCCGGCGATCTTTTCGGCGGTCGTCGCCGAAATGGGTGGCAACTCTCATGGCGGTAATCCCCTGGGGCCCGGTTTAGGCCCGGTTCCCTGCGTTCAAGTAACCGTAGAATACGTCAAATCGGCTTAAAGACTGGTTTACAGGATTTTTTCACGGAACTTGGGGATTTGACAGCGCGGCGGGCTAACCCCTACGGTCTCTACATAATAAATTGGCTTCACACAGGGAGAAGGATTATGGGCAGTATTTTGACCCGGACGGCCAGTGTTCTCGGACTCGCGGGATTGATGGCGGGCACCGGCACGCTGACGATTAGCGATCTTTACGCCGCCGATTTCTATGCCGACAAAAAGCTGACAATCATTGCGGGTTTTCGGCCAGGCGGCGGGGTTGATAACAACGCCCGCATCGTCGGGCGGCATCTCGGCAAACATATTCCCGGCAATCCGAGCATCATCAACAAGAATATGCCCGGCGCCGGCGGCGCGCGGCTTGCCAACTGGATGTACAACAAGGGCAAGCCAGACGGGCTGACCATCGCGCTGCCCGGCCGCAGCTGGATGTTCTCGAAGCTGTTCAAGGATCCCGGCGTCAGATTCGAGCCGCTGAAATTCGAATATATCGGCGCCCCGGGTCCGGTGAACAACAAGCTCTGGG
>JBLHKG010000426.1:0-3244 GCA_047619835.1 Alphaproteobacteria bacterium | reverse complement strand
GTGCTGGCGACTGAACTGAGCCCGCCGGATTGTGGCGTCTGCAGGCACATCAGCCCGACCATGTCGCAGGAATCGGCATGGAAGCGCTGATTGACGTTGGTACGGTAGCCGCGCTCGCTGGGATCGACATTGTAATCGACATCGGTCAGTTTCTTGACGTGCCCCAGCACATGGCCCTTGGCGTTTTGCGAGACTGCGCGCCCGAGATAGCAGCCGATGCCGAAATAGGCTGCCGCCGCCTGAGCCCGGTTGTAGTTGGCCACCGGGAAGCCGCGGATCAGGACGAGGCCGCGCCCATAGACGAGGTCGTCGCGTATTTTGGCGAGGCCCGGTCCAAACACCGGCAGCGGAAAATTCTCCCGCGTGATGTCCATGATATCGAGACCCTCCGCCTCGACACCCCGGATCGCCTGATCAATGTCGGCGATCTCCGCGTCTGACAGACGGTAGATATAATCGCCTGATTCCAGCATATCGGCGCCTTTCCAGTCCGCCGGATGGATGATCTTCTGCAGCGAGACTGCAGGCTGTGTTGTGGTTACGGTCATTTTTGTTCCCTCATTCGGAAGGTGTGATTTCGCCAATCTTAGGAGCAGTTACGCCGCCGCGCCAGAGCAGTATGCGGTCAAGGAATAAGGCCGCTCATCCCACATGTCGCACGTAATTCCATCGCGCGGGCAGCCTCTTGGTGATCTTCGCCGGAACGGGGCGCGCCGAGCGGAAAACCCTCGATGGGGAGCACCTCCGGGCCGCCATATTCGTGAATGCGGACTGTTTTGGCCACCCCAACCCTTCTGCAGTTTCTGGACAGGTCGTTAGTATCCCAAATTCTCCATTAGCTTTCGCGCGTAGCCGGGGTGGAACTATTTGGAAAAAGATAACCTGATCGGGTTGTGCCGAAAAAGAATTCCCGTAAAAATACAAATACAGGGAACATGACTCAATTCAAAATTCTGAAAGGCAATCAGATGCCCAATTTTGGTTTTAAATCGCTGCTGCCGCGATGCTCGCGTGCTCCGATTTATGCTCTTCTGGTTTTCTGCTTAGCGGGCTCAAATGCCGTCGCGGACTTTTCTGATCCCTTCACAACCGAAGTTAATTCGATCAGCGCCAGTGAATTCGAAATTCAGGCGCGGGGCAGTTCAGGCCTGCCTTTGAAACTCCTCAGACGGGCAGCTCTTCTTAAAGCGGCCCAGGTGGCGATCGAGGCGAAGGCGGTCGCCTTTCGTATCGTAAAGTCCTTGAAAAGAACGATTACCAGCCGACGTTCCCGGTCCATCAAATCGTTTGCGGTTTCTATCGAGATCAAGGTTAGTGAGCGAGGACAGGTCCCTCTGGCTGATGAAAAATGGTACAATGCACAGAATGTTATCGACAAACTGGAGGCCCCACTGAGAGTCGAATTGAACAAATTTCTGGAACAGAAACGTTAATTCTGACTACCGGTTCCATCTCTCGTCGCAGATGAGGAAATCAAGAGGCCTTCGTCCACAGTTCCTACGGCATCTCGCGCAGCAATCGCCCGCATCCCTCGCGCGGCTCGCGGACGGTGAAGCGTTGCTGGATTTCCCACGAGAGGGCGCAGCCGGTCTCGATCACCGGAATGCCGAAATCCCGTTCCATCATCTCGACGATGCTGAGCAGCCGCCAGGCATTGCCCTGTAAATAAATCGCCTCGGCCTTCGGATTTTTCAGAAAAATCTTGCGCACCAGCGCATAGACCTGATGCGGCGCAATCTCTCCGGCCTTTTCGAACGGGACTTCGATGGGCTCCATGGCGAGGACGTTAAAGCCGGCCTGCTTCAGGTAGCTCTCGGTCAGCGCATTCTGGAGCGCGGAATAGCTGACGCCGATGATGCGTTTTGCCCCCAGCGTCCGTAAGGCGTGGACGATATTCTGGTTGGCGGTGAAGTTGGGAATGCCGGTCTCAACCTCCCATTGCTTCATCAGCTTCGCCTCGGCCTCGACGCCCAGCATCATGAAGGGCGGCGTGCCGGAATGGTGGATCAGATCGACCCCGGCCCCGGCGAGCGTCACGGCATGGCGGTGATAGCCGTCAATCGCCGCCTCGAACTCGTCCTCGGTGCCCTTGCGGACATTCTGCAGGATCGGGATGACGCCGATGCCTTCCGGCAGCAGCCGGATCAGCTCTTCCACCGAGCCCGGTCGCATGGTCGGTTTGACCAGCCCGACAGTGCCTCGCCAGCTTGAGAATGCCATCGCGTTCCTCCTGTCAGTCGGCCGGCTTCTTGCCGTAGGCGCCGCCGCCCGGTGTTTCGATGATTATCACGTCGTCTGCTGCCATCTCGGTCGAATCCGTGCCTTTGAGCGCCTCGATGGCGCCGTCCTTGCGGATCACATAGTTGCGCCCGACCTTGCCGGGGCCGCCGCCCGCCATGCCATAGGGTGGAACCTCACGATGGCCGGACAGGATGGAGGCCGTCATGGCTTCGCGGAACCGTACCCGGCGGATCACGCCATTGCCGCCGCGATGCTTGCCGACGCCGCCCGAGCCGGGCCGCAGAGAGAAACTCTCCAGAATGACCGGGAAGCGCCATTCGAGGATTTCCGGATCGGTCAGCCGCGTGTTGGTCATGTTGGTGTGGACGCCGTCGACCCCGTCGTAATCCGGCCCTGCGCCCGAGCCGCCGCAGATGGTTTCGTAATATTGGTGATTGTCGTTGCCGAAGGTGAAATTGTTCATCGTGCCCTGCGCCGCGCCCATCACGCCGAGGGCGCCGAACAGCGCATCGGTTATCGCCTGTGACGTCTCGACATTGCCGGCGACCACGGCAGCCGGATAGACCGGGTTGAGCATGCAGCCTTCGGGTATGACGATGTCGAGCGGTTTGAGGCAGCCGGCATTGAGCGGAATGTCGTCATCGACCAGCGTGCGGAAGACATAGAGCGTCGCCGCGACACAGATCGCCGACGGCGCGTTGAAATTATTCGCCTGCTGATCGGACGTGCCGGTGAAATCGATCCGCGCGGTGCGTGCCGCATGATCGATTGTCAACGCGACCTTGATGACCGCGCCGTAATCGGTCCGGTACTCGAAACTGCCGTCGGTCAGCGTGTCGATCACCCGGCGCACCGCTTCCTCGGCATTGTCCTGGACATGCTTCATATAGGCCTTCACCACATCGAGCCCGAAATGCTCGATCATGTTGTGGAGTTCCTGCACGCCTTTTTCATTGGCGGCGATCTGTGCCTTCAGATCGCCGAGATTATGGTGGAAGTTGCG
>JBLHKG010000425.1:0-3245 GCA_047619835.1 Alphaproteobacteria bacterium | reverse complement strand
TTCCTGAATCGACATCGTTGCTGGACCAGCTACAGGCGTTCCGGCGGCGACGCGAACATTTTGCCCTGGTGGTCGATGAATACGGCTCGCTGGAGGGCGTCGTCACGCTGGAAGATATTCTGGAAGAAATCGTCGGCGACATCTCCGACGAGCACGACATCGTGCCGGTCGGTGTCCGACCGCAAACCGACGGATCATATCTGGTGGACGGACGGGTCACCATCCGCGATCTGAACCGGCGGTTCGACTGGACCCTGCCCGATGACGACGCGGCGACCATCGCCGGTCTGGTGATCCAGATTGGCCGGATGATTCCCGACCAGGGACAAATTTTCACCTTCGACGGCTTCCGCTTCGAGGTGATCAGCCGCCGCAGCAACCGCCTCGCCTCGATCCGTGTCACGCCGCCGGCAAAGGCGGGGTAACCGAAGAAAGCTTTGCGGCAACACCCGGGACGGCGCCGGGCGATTTGCTCGAAAGGGAAATCACCTTTATCGGTATCCTCAGCAATCCGGTCATCGACGAACCGGACAGTCTCAGCAGCTAAAGGAAAAAGAAAATGGCGAAGGAATTCAACATCCGCCGGGTCGTCACGGGACACACGGCAGACGGCAAAGCAACGGTCGCGATTGACGAGATTTCAAAAAATGTCGTCACCAAACGCCCGGGCCAGACATCGACCGTGATCTGGGCAACCGACCAGCTGGTGCCGGACATGGGTCCGCTCGGCGATATCTCCGCCGACGTGCAGAAAACTACCGTTGAAAACGGCAGCGTCTTCCGCATCGGCCGCTTTGAGCCCGGCGTCGCGGCACGGGTGCACCGTACCGCCAGCGTCGATTACGCCATCGTTCTTTCCGGCGCCATCGACATGGAACTCGACGACGGAGAGGTCGCCCATCTGAAGGCCGGCGATATGGTGGTGCAGCGCGGCACGGTCCATAACTGGATCAATCACGGCCCGGAGGACTGCATGCTCGCCTTTATCCTGATCCATGCGAAACTGCCGGACGGGATGGAGCCCACCGGTTAATTCTGGCTGATTCGGGAGTTTACCCATGAACGATGTAGCAGAGACACCGCCTGACCTGATCGCGCCCGTAGATGCCGAACTGCATGGCGCCTTGATCATCGCGGCGATCAAGGCGGCCGGCATACAGACCGTCATTTCCGTTCCCGACCGTACGACCGCAAGTGGTCTGTTACGCCCCATCGCCTCCGACAGCGAGTTGCGGCATGTCCGGGTGTGCGAGGAGGATGAGACCATCGCCATCGCGGCGGCCCTGTCCTATGCCAATCACCGGGCGCTGGCGTTATTTCAGTACACCGGCCTGCTGGATTCGGTAAACGCCATACGCGGCGTCGCGGTCGAATACCAAATGCCGATCTGCATGATGGTGGGATTGCTCGGCAAGGAGCCGGGCGTCGCGCCAACCGATTCAAAACATTACGGTCTTCGCATCATCGAGCCTATTCTCGATGCGATGGGCGTTGACCATCTTCTGCTGGAGACCGACGACGATATTCCAAAGATCGTCCCGGCCATTGATAACGCCTATGCCAGCTCACGCCCGATCGTGATGCTGGTCGGACGGAGCCCGATAGCGCCATGATGAAACGCGATGACTGCCTGAAAGTTCTGGCCGCCCAATTATCTGACGATCAAATCGTCGTGGCGGCCTATACCACTGCCTTTGACTGGCTCGGCATCCGCCCCAGCCCGTTCAACTTCATCTCCTCCGGCGCAATGGGACTAACCGGTCCGCACGGGCTGGGTTTTGCCCTGGCCTGGCCGGATCGGCGGATTATCGTGCTCGACGGCGACGGCAGCCTGTTGATGGGTCTTGGCAGCCTTGTCTCAATCGCCGAGGCAGCACCGAAAAACCTGATCCATTGCGTTTGCGAGAACGGCACCTACGAGGCCAATGGCGGCCATCCAATCCCGGCGAGAGATCGTGTTGATTTTGCCGCGATGGCCAAGGGCGCCGGCTACGCGCAAACCCATAGCTTCTCTGAATTATCGGAGTTCCAGACAGGAATCGGCAGCGTACTGCAGGAAGAAGGCCCCGTCTTCGTCGATCTTAAATTCGAGCCGGGCGAAAAATATCCGCTGGATTACGGGCTGATGCATGGCCCAAAGATCCGCGAGGAGTTCCGCGCCGCGCTGAAGGGGCAATAAATATTTTCTCCTGGATGTGCACATTTAATTGACGTTAACCGCCTGCTTTTCATAATGGTCGTTTATGCCCGCTGAATAACCACCGGGCCCGATTAGGAGAACAACCGCAATGTCGTTGCCGCCCGCCACCGAGCGCGAATTGATTCAGACCCGAAGCGTCGAAGTATCGAGCTATCGGCGCGCCGATGGGCGGTGGGAAGTCGAGGGTCGGTTGGTCGATACCGCTGCCTTCGCCATCCCCAACAAGTTTCGTGGTGAAATTGAAGCCGGCGAGCCGATCCACGACATGAACCTCCGCCTCACTCTCGATGAAAACGTGGAAATCACCGAGATCCACGCGGCAATGGACAGCACCCCCTATGCGATGTGTCCAGCGATCGAGAGCGCTTTTCAGAAACTCAAGGGTGTGCGTATCGGGCCCGGCTGGAATCGGAAGATTCGTGAAATACTGGGCGGCGCCCAGGGCTGTATTCACATGGTCGATCTGTTGCGCCCGATAGGGACCGTGGGATTCAAAACCGTCAAGCGCGAAGCCGGCAAGCTTGATCAGCAAGCCGCCGCCCGCAACGACGACTCGCCCTACCAGATCAATACTTGCCATACGATGGCCAGCGACGGCCCCGTGGCAAAAGAACGCTGGCCGCATCTCTATACTGGAACCTAGGGCCGCAACGGGCCATGATTGTTAAATGAAGCGCAAACAGGCCGTTATCGATCTTCTCGCCACGCCGCGAATGAGCGACGAGGGACGCCTTTGCGACGCGCCAGCCTGCAAGGGCATAGGTGAATTCCGCGCACCACAATCGCGCAAGCATTTAACCAACTTCTACTGGTTCTGCCTCGATCATGTACGGGCCTACAACAAGCAGTGGAACTATTACGCCGGGATGAATGAGGCTGAAGTAGAGCAACAGATCCGGTTCGATACCGCCTGGTGGAGACCGACCTGGCCAATGGGCCCGTTGAGCAGTGCGGGGGTACGAGCCAATTGGGGTGGCCCACATGTACATTACGGCGCCTTTGGTCAGAATAACTGGGACGAGCAGACAACCCATCCGCCTCATCC
>JBLHKG010000424.1:0-3253 GCA_047619835.1 Alphaproteobacteria bacterium | reverse complement strand
CCGTTCTTCGGTCCGGCGTTCGATCCCGGCTCAACCATCAATGTGTTTGGCGGGCATGACGAAATGGAAACCGCGCTCCGCCGCCAGCAGGAAAAGATATCCTTTCCGGTGCCGTTCGACTTCTTGAACGCGAAATTCACTTTCACGACCCTGACACCTGGCGAGAGCTATGACATCGCCGGCTGTACAGTCCAGCTGATCGATCAGTTCCACCATAACGATTCATACGGTTACCGGTTTGAATGCGACGGGAAATCGGCAGTCTACAGCACCGATTCCGAACATAAATCGGAGCATGCGGAAGACGATGAGGCTTTCGTATCCTTCTTCAGGCAAGCCGATCTAGTCATATTCGACACCATGTATACGCTCGCCGATGCGGTCACCATGAAGGAAGACTGGGGTCATTCAAGCAATGTCGCGGCGGTCGATCTCTGCCACCGGGCCGGCGCCAAACGGCTCGCGATGTACCATCATGAACCGGTCAATAACGACGAAACGATGCTGGGCATTCACCAGGAAACCATCCGCTATGAAGAGCTGATGCGCCAGGACTCTTCGCTGGACGTACTGTGCGCCTATGACGGACTCGAAGTCGCCCTCTGATCCCGACGGCGACGTTGCTGACGCCGCCGACCGGAGTGGCATCGGTCGTATTCGACTTGTCGGGTTTGCCGCCGCCGCGCTGGCATTGATCGCCACGACGATATGGGACAGCGAAAAACTACGCGAAAGCGTGTTCGACAGATATCAGAGCCACAGGCCGCGTGTCGTTGAGTCGCACCCCGCACGTATTGTCGAGATCGACGATGCCAGCCTCAAGAAATACGGCCCGTGGCCCTGGTCCCGACATCGTCTGGCGCGTCTCGCCGAGGGTATCCACGCGCGCGGCGCCCGCGCAATCGGGTTTGACATGATTTTCCCCGAGGCGGACCGCCATTCGCCGGCGAACATCGCGAAAATCTATCCCAATTTACCCGATTATGTCGGCAGATCCCTCGCCCAACAGGTTGATCCGGACCACCTGTTTTCCCAGACAATCGGGCGACTGCCTGTCGTCCTGGCGCGCGTCGGCCACCACGGCAAAACCATAGACGAGGACAGGCACCCTGCGAGAATCCCGCTCGAAGCCAGCTTCACTGGCCATCCGGCGCCCCCGGGATTGCTGTCCTTCGGAAACGTGACGACCAACCTGCCGAAGCTCGATCAGGCGGCCGCGGGACACGCGGTAATCAACGCGCCGCCCGATGCGGATGGCATTTTGCGCCGCGTGCCGCTGGTGGTCATGGTCGGTGGAAGGCCTACCCCAACCATGGCGCTGGAGGCGCTTCGGGTCGCGAGCAATGCCGACGACTACAAACTGGAGGCCAAAGGCGGCAAGCTTGTCTCCATAACGATAGGCAAGCGGCGCATTCCAACTGATTCCAGGGGCGCTCTTCGGCTCCATTTTTCTCCACCCCTGGCCGCGCGGTCGGTTTCAACCACCGCCATACTCGACAATTCGCTGCCGATGGGCGCGTTTCGCGGCAATGTGGTTTTTATCGGCGCGACCGCAATAGGACTCGAAGACGTCATCGCGACGCCGGTTGCCGGTGAAGCCTTCGGTGTCGATGTCCATGCGCAGCTGGTGGAAACCATTCTGACCGGACACTGGCTTCAGCGACCACACTGGGCCAGGACGGCGGAGATCATTCTCGCTGTCCTGCTGGGTCTAATCGCTATATTCGTGTTGCCACGCCTGCAGCCCAAATATGTGATCCTGAGCGGCACCACGGGACTGGTGATCCTGGTCGGAGCCAGCTATATCGCATTTGCCAAACATGGATTGCTGCTCGACCCGCTGGCGCCGGCGATGGTCAGCGGTGCAGCGGCGCTTTCCATGCTGTGCATGATGTTCCTCGAAGCCGACCGACGACGACAGCTATTACGTGAGGCGTTGACCGAGGAACGCGTCCAGGCCGCAAAAATTGCCGGCGAAATGGAAGCGGCCCGCGAAATCCAGATGGGCATGCTGCCCAGCCGCGAGGCGTTGATTGCCCTGCCGCCGGAGATCGATTTGAGAGCCCTGCTGGAACCCGCCCGGAGTATTGGCGGCGATTTGTATGATGCCTTCCTTGTCGCCGACGGAAAGCTGTTTTTCATGATTGGCGACGTGACCGGCAAGGGCGTCCCCGCCTCCCTGTTTATGGCGCTTTCCAAGGCACTGACCAAGAGCGCCCTGTTGCGGGCCGATTCCGTATTCGAAGACGCGGTGATGACCGCCAATCTCGAGATTTCACGCGAAAATTCCGCCGAGATGTTTGTCACCGGCGTGCTCGGCCTGATCGATCTCAAAACCGGCGCCGTTGCGCTGGTCAATGCCGGACACGACGATCCCATCCTGCTGCATGAGGGCGATCCGCCAACCGAGCTCCGCCTGGAGGGCGGCCCGCCGCTCTGCGTGATGGAGGATTTCCCCTATCCGGTCGAAGAGACCGTCCTTCGTCAGGGAGACATGCTTGTACTGACGACGGATGGAGTTACTGAAGCACGTGATCCGGCGAATGGGCTGTTCGGCCATCGGCGGCTGATGGAGACGCTCGCGGAGCTGAGCCGTCCGGCGACCGCCGACGACGCAGTTTCGGCCGTGCAGCAGACGGTCCGCCGCTTTGAGGACGGTGGCGCAGCGGCGGATGATTTAACCGTGATGGCGATCCGCTATCTTGGCGGCAACGGGTGAAACGCCACGCATCGGAAATTACCGGACCAGAATTTCGACACGGCGGTTGAGCGCATTTCGAACGCCGTCCTTGGTCTTTACCAGCAGCTCCCTCTCCCCGCGCCCGACAGCACGCAGCAGCGACGGATCGAGCCCGCGCTGTATGAGCAGCCTGGCAATCTGTTTTGCCCGCTCAAGAGACAGCCTGTCATTGGCGGTCCGCGATCCCAGTGTCGAGCTATGGCCGACGACCTGTACATCGGCCCCGGGGCGCGACTTGACCTCGGCAAACAGTTTGCCGAGTTCCGGTCGGGATTTTCGCATAATTTCGGTCGTACCCTCCCGGAAATAAAGCACAAAACTCCGAAGCGGCTGCGGCAGCGCCTCAATCAAGGCGCCATAATTTTTTTCGACCGTGGCCGCATCCGTGATGTTCTGCTCCACGCTGTCAGACCCGATGCTGGCATCGGCATAGGCCCGATCAATCACTGCCCTTGTGCCCCCTTTGGCCGACAAGACGGCGACGGCGCCAGAAGACGCCTGACCATCATCGCC
>JBLHKG010000423.1:0-3262 GCA_047619835.1 Alphaproteobacteria bacterium | reverse complement strand
AAGAAATAGCGCAAAAGCAGGCGCTTTGTCATTACTCGTTCGTATTCTTTGGGTCGCCCTTGGCAAGCAGCATAAACATCATAATGGCGGCAAGGATGAGCGGGATCAGATTAAACCCGTATACGAATGTGATGGCTTTGCCAACCTGGACAACGTCTGTGCCATCGCCCAGCCCAACAATATTGGCCAGCATCCCCGCCAGCGCTGCGCCGATCGCCGTGCCGAGCGAACGGAACGAGGGCAGGGCGGAGGCAGTAATGCGCTCCTCTCCCTTTTCCGCGAAACCCATGGTCCGCGCCAGAAGGTGGACATTATGAGTGCCAACGCCGAGCCCCAGCACGATCGCGGATACTGTTAAGACGGACAAAAGGGGAAGCGTGGCGGTAATGGTAATGCCGATCAGCCCCGCCATCATCAAGAGCGGTCCAATCCAGAGGGCAAATCGTTCCTTGCGACCGGACCAGCCGGAGACCGCGAATGTCCCGATCGTCCAGCCGAGAGAGATGCAAAGGCTTACAAGGCTGATGAACAGAGGCCTTACCTCGTGAACCACCTGAAGGAGCAACGGCAGAAACATCGGTACTGACGTCTGGACCAGCCCACCGAGCAACAGGACCCAGAGCGACAGGCCGACCGGTGAGGTGATGGACAGCGCGCCGGATGGATAAAGCCTGTTAGCGGACCTGCGGTCCAGCCGGACGATGGTAAACCAGATAATAAAGATGCCCGCGATAATCAGCGCGACACGCGAAGAATGATCGGAAACCGGACCGGCAAGGGCAATACAGAACACGCCGCCTGCCAAAAGGGCGATACGGCCGATCGGGAAGTCCTTTTTTTCCTGTGCGAGTTCGGTTTCGCCCCGGTCGGGTAGGTAAATCCATGCGAGAACAGAAAAGGTCAGCAAAACGGGGACCATGGTCCAGAACGATCCGCGCCACCATCCGAACTCGGCAAAAAGGCCGCCAACCGCCGGGCCAAGAAGCTGGGCGACCATCCATACGCCCTGGTTCATGGCGATGATGCGGGTACGAAGACCTGAGGGAAACAAACCACCGATCAGCGCCATGCCGCCACCGGTCGTCAGTCCGCTGGCATAGCCCTGAACCGCGCGGGCGCCGATCAGGCTGGCCATGTCTGGGGCAAGCGCACATCCGAGCGTGCCGAGCATGAAGACGAAACCGCTTATGGCGTAGCCGCGGCGCTGGCCAAAACGGCCCCAGATCGGCCCGACGCTTGCCGCGCCGACAATTGATCCGATCGTGTAAAGAAGGGTCGGCCATGTGTAATAATCGGCGCCGCCGATATCGGCTACGACGGTTGGCATTACGATGGCGATGATCAACACGTTGAGGGCATGAAGCGCCACGCCGCCAATCACGAGGAGGGAAAATAGCCCGCGCCCCTCCTGAAACAGCTCTCGCCATCCAGATTTTTCAGCCGGAGTGCTGTCGGCCGTTGTTTTGCCGTCATTCATTGCAGTGATCGGAACTGTGTATGGGTTGTGGAGCGCCTGTTCGCCGTATCATGGGCGTATGTCCGCATTGCGTCTACTGGATGGTCGATCTAGCTGACCGGCGGGCTTATGATTTTTTCTCGGGGGCCGGTTTGTTAGGGTGTCCCAATCGAAAGTTCCACCAGGCAACTGTGCAATCGGTCACAGTCGGTTCACGGATGCCACGTAAAAAGAACTCAGCCTTGATACGTCCCTTGGTAACCAGGAGCGGCAGCGCAGAATCTTCAGCGTATTCCTGTTCCAGCCACATACAGGGATTGAAACTCTGATAGCGGAAATATGTTGCGGCGGTGCCAGCGACCGCTGCCACAAGAACTAAAGCGATAAAATTCTTCATGCCTTACTCAACTACTCTTGGTTAGCGCGTTCCCGTTCGAGCTGGCGCAAGGCGCCGCGTTGAATCTTGCCAGTGGCTGTATGCGGCAATTCATCGACGAATTCGATGGCTCGTGGATATTTGAACGCGGATATCTGGGATTTGACGAAATTCTGGAGGTCTGAAACCAGCGTATGCTGTTGTTCTACGCCATTTTTCAGCTGTATGAAAGCTTTGACGATTTGCCCTCGATCCGGGTCGGGAGAACCGACGACGGCGCATTCACCGACGCTCTCATGTTCCAGAAGGACGGCCTCTACCTCCAGCCCGGACACGTTATATCCACCGGTCAGGATCATGTCGTCAGTTCTGGCCTCGTAGGCAATATAGCCTCCTTCTTCCCAGCGACAGAGATCGCCGGAGAGGTTCCATCCATCGCGGATATAGGCTTGTTGACGCTCAATGTCGTCAAGATAACGGCAACCGTTTGGCCCTTTTACGATCATTTGCCCTATTTCTCCGGGCTTTACGTCGTTGTAATCGCCGTCCACCACTCGAACCTGAAACCCTGGTACCGCCTTGCCGATCAATCCGGGCCGGATATCGTCGCCAGCGGCAGATATAAAGATATGAAGCAGTTCGGAAATTCCGAGACCATTGATAATTCGGGCGCCGGTTTTCTGTTCCCAGCCGTGAAACACAGCGGGTGCCAGCGGCTCGCCGCCCGCTATGCAAAGCCTTAGCGAAGAGGTGTCGTATCTGTCGATGATGTCCAGCATCAGCTTGTAGCCGGATGGAGTCGAGAAGCAGACGGTGGCTTTATTTTTCTGAATGGTTTCCAGCAATATTTCAGGTGTACCGCGCTCGACAACAACGACGGAGGCACCGAAGCGCATCGTGTCGGGCATATAGGCGCATAGCCCGTACAGAAACGCGATCTGTGGGCTTCCGCAGACAATATCGTCGGGTTGGATCTTTACGATATGGCCGATAAATGTGTCGGTGGCTGCCAGGATGTCGCGGTGAAAATGCAGTGTTCCTTTTGGTGTCCCGGTCGATCCGGAGGTAAAACCGATGATTGCCGGATCATCGGCGGCCGTATCGACATCGGTAAATTCGGCGGGCTTTGACTTCATCCGGGTTTCCAGCCCGTCCGCGCGATCATCGCCAAAATAAAGGATCTGCCGCAGGCTATCGGTTTTCCGCTGCGCGGCATCGATATCAATCGCTAGAGCCGACTCGGAAATTGCCAGCTGCACTTTGGCCTTGTCGATCATGTATACCAGCTCTCGCTCGCGCAGGACCGGCATGGTCGAGATTGCGATGCCGCCGGCCTTGAGCACGCCATACCAGGCGGCGATCAGGATAGGATGGTTTGACGACCGCAGGATGACCCGCTCGCCCGGGATCATTCCGCAATCTTCGACTAG
>JBLHKG010000422.1:0-3262 GCA_047619835.1 Alphaproteobacteria bacterium | reverse complement strand
TGTGCCGGCTTCGTAGCCGCCCTTGAGGCCGAAGGTGAACAGCGACCCCGGCCCCTTGGGCAGGTATTTCTTGGCGAGCTCGCGATAGGGGCTGGATTTCAGGCCGGCGTAGGAGACCCACGCGACCGCCGGGTGGGCGTCTAGATACTCGGCGACCGCTTGCGCGTTTTCCACATGGCGCTCCATGCGCAGCGGCAAGGTTTCGATGCCGGTCAGAATCAAAAACGCGTTCATCGGCGCCAGTGTTGGTCCCAGATCGCGCAGACCAACCGCCCGCGCCTTGGTCGAGAAGCCAAAATCGCCGAAGGTCTCGTAGAAAGTGAGGCCGTGATAAGCGGGGTCGGGCTGGGTGAGGGCGGGGAATTTATCGTTCTGTGCCCAATCGAAGCGGCCGCTTTCGACGACGACACCGCCCATTGCGTTGCCGTGGCCGCCGAGGAATTTGGTCATCGAGTGAATGATGATATCCGCGCCCCAGTCGAACGGCTGGCACAGATAGGGGGTCGCTGTGGTGTTATCGACGATTAGCGGAATGCCGGCGTCGCGGGCGATCTCGGCGATCGGTTCCATATCGACGATGATGCCGCCCGGGTTGGCCAGCAGTTCGAGAAAGATCGCCTTGGTGTTTTCATCGATGGCATCGCGGAAATTCTCGGGTTCGCCCGGATCGACGAATTTGCAGTGCCAATCGAACTTCTTGAATGTGTGGGCAAACTGGGTGATCGAACCGCCATACAGCTTGCTTGAGGCGACAAAGTTAGCGCCCGGCTCGAGTAAATTGTACATGGCCAACATCTGCGCCGCATGGCCGGTCGACGTGGCGACGGCGGCCCGGCCGTTTTCCAGGGCCGCTACTTTTTCTTCCAGCGCCGATACGGTCGGGTTTCCGATGCGGGTGTAGATATAGCCAAAGGTCTGCAGATTGAACAAGGATGCCGCGTGGTCGACATCGTCGAAGACGTAGGCGTTGGTCTGATAAATCGGCACGTTGCGCGCCCCGGTCGCCGGGTCCGGCGACGCCCCGGCATGGATCGCCAAGGTCTCGAATCCAGGCGGTTTTGCGGGTTTATTGTCGTTTGCCATGGTCTTGTTCCTGTCGTCGGGTGGTACCCGTCAGTGGGCGCGGATTTGTTTCGAGCGGCGCGAGGTGAGCACCCGCGTATTAATGCCGCTCCAGCCAAGCTCGCCGCTAAAACGGCCGAATTCAATCTTTGGGCAGCGGTCCATGATGACCGTTAGGCCTGCATCTTCAGCTTTCTTGGCCGCTTCGTCGTTGCGCACCGTAAGCTGCATCCAGATGATCTTGGCGCCGATCTCGATGGCGTCGTCGACAATCGGCGGCACCCGGTCGGATCGTTGAAAAATATCTACCATTTCAATGGGTTCAGGAATGTCTTTAAGGTTGGCATAGACCATTTCGCCCAGCAATTCCTGGCCCGCCGCACCCGGATTTACCGGGATGATCCGAAAGCCTTTGGTCTGCAGATACTTCATCGCGAAATAGCTCGGCCGGTTCCAGTTGGTGCTGGCGCCGACCATGGCAATGGTATCGGTGTCGCGCAGAATGCGGCGGATCTGCCATTCGGGGTAATAGAGTTCTTCCATATGTTCGATCCCGTTACGAAAAGGCGGGTTTACGCCGTGCGCTGTAGCCGTGGCAGTTCGATCGCCGGGCAGCGATCCATGATCACGGTAATGCCGGCCGCCTCGGCCTTTGCGGTGGCTACCTCGTCGATCACGTCGAGTTGCATCCATATATAGGGCGCCCCCATCGCGATGGCATCGTCAACCACAGGCGCAACCTTATTGGAACGGCGGAAAATATCTACCAGATCGACCTTTTCAGGCAAATCCTGGAGGGTGGCGTAGACCTTTTCGCCATGGATTTCTTTACCGACCGCGTCGGGATTGACCGGATAGACTTTATAGTCGTTCTGCTGGAGAAAACGCATCACCCGCCAACTCGCCCGGCGTTCGCCGCGCGGACTGGCGCCGACCAGAGCAATCGTCTTGGTGTCGTCGAACAGCTTGCGCAGAACGTCGTCGGAATAGGAAAAGCAGCTCACTGGGGTCAGTCCTCTGCGTCCGGCTCGTCGCGGGGGGATTGATCCCATACCGGCGCCCTTTTTTCGATAAAGGCGTCGAAACCTTCAGCCGCGTCACGGTCCATCACGTTGCGCGCCATCTCCGCGCCGGTGAAGGCGTAGGCATCGGTGATACCCATCTCGAGTTGGCGGTAAAAAGCTTGCTTGCCGAGGGTCAATCCATAGGCGCTCTTGGCCGCCAGTTTGTCCGCTAGCGCGTCGACGGTGGTGTCGAGTGCATTGTCTGGGACGACCTGGTTGATCAATCCAATTTGTTCGGCGCGGTCGGGATCGATGAAGTCGCCGGTCAGCAGCATTTCCATGGCGTGTTTACGGCTGAGGTTACGGCCCACCGCGACCCCGGGGGTCGAGCAGAACAAGCCGTTATTGATGCCTGACGTTCCAAATTTTGCAGAGTGGGCTGCAACGGCCAGATCGCAGGTCGCCACCAACTGACACCCGGCCGCCGTTGCCATACCCTGCACCTTGGCGATCACCGGCTGGGGCAGGCGCAGGATCGACAGCATGACATTGCTGCAGGTTGCGAATAACTGATTTTGATAATCGGGTGTGTAATTGGCCCGCATGTCCTTCAAATTATGTCCGGTGCAGAACGCTTTGCCGTTGGCCGCCAGTACAACCACCCGCACCGAAGGATCGCCGGCGATGTCGTCGAGTGCAGATTGCAGAGCGCCCAACATCTCGCTCGACAATACGTTCATTTGCGCCGGCCGGTTGAGGGTCAAGGTCGCCACCGCGCCACGGTCTTCGCGCAGCAGGCGAGGGGCCGCGTCCGGTGTCTCTTCGATTGTCGCCGCGTCGCTCATAATCGTTCGTGCCACTCCCGTATCGCGATGAGTCAGATGGGATCAATTGGGCTGGCCGGCAATGTGCATTGCCAGGCGGGGCCGGTGCAAGCCTCAATATCGGCTATAATGGTACTATAATACCGCTACCGTAACCCTTTCAGAAAAAACACTATTTCCCAATTGACAGTCCGTTTTGACTGCCATAGAACCCGCTGTGGTGCCCTTGGAAATGAGTCCTCGGTCCCTTAAAGACGGAATTCAATAAGATGCCCCTTCCGGCCCAAAGAACATATAGCGCTAAACCGACCGAGGTCGAAGCCAAGTGGTGGATCATCGACGCCGAGGATCTGGTCCTCGGCCGCATGGCCG